>MWBB01000001.1 GCA_002068835.1 Acidobacteria bacterium ADurb.Bin340
GGCCCCTCATACCGCCGGGACGCTCGTCCCCCGCCGCGGAGCGGCTTCGTTCAACCCAAGTGCCATGGAGCTTGCCCGAGTCCTTTATGGCTGACGCCCTTTCCCGCGAAGACCAAGCAAAAGCCTCCCGGCCAGGACCGGGAGGCTTCCAAAGCGCAGGGATGGCTACTTCAGGATCACGGGCACGGAAATGGGTTTTCCCCCCGGGCGATCAACGACCACCCAAAGGTAGATCTGGGCCCCATTCCTCCGGAAGTACGTCGAGGTGAATCGCACGTTCAACGTGGTCACCCGGACGCCGCCCGCACTGGAGAACATCTGGCCGAGGTTCTGGAAGTACGAGATCACCGCGCCGGCATGTTCCGCCTGAAGGTGGGCACCTTCCGTTTCGTAGGCCAGATTGACGAGCCTGCGGACGTTGGTCTGGCCCATCAATCCCACCGTGAACACCTGCACCTTGTTCAGCTTGGCAGCAGCGATCAGTTCCTCGTCCGTACGGCTGCTGCTGTTGTCCTCGCAGTCCGTGAAGGCCACCAACGCCCGGTTGGCCTTCGTGGCAGAGCCAAAACCTTCGGTCGCAGCCTCGTAGGCTGCATTGAAGAAGTTGGTGGCCCCTCCCTCAAGGGATTTCAGTTCATCCAGCACCGGAAAGAACGGCGCCACTTCCCGGGTGAATGTCGGGAAGTAGCGATGGACTTCGCTGGGAATCCGGCGATTGGCGCCTGAAGCGAAGGCCCAGAGCGCGGCTTCGTTGGAGGATCCCAGCTTCCCAAGAAGGGCCTTGGAAGCATCAATACGGGCATCCTCCGGGTCATTCCGACTCTGCATGCTGCCCGTCTGGTCCATGAGGAAGAGAACCGACCAGGAATCTTTTCCAGGTTTGTTGCCCGGTTTGCAGGATGGAGTCGAGAAGGACACGGGAACCGTATCATCAGCATTGCGAAGCGAAATACGGCTCGACTCGATCTCGATGGGGCGTCCCTGCTCATCGAAGGCAGCCAACTGGATTTCCGCGTCGAAGGTGTCGGCTGCATCCGGGACAGCATCCACCTTTGCACCCAGATTGGCCCCCGATGCCGCCACCGTGGGCGGCACGTCCTGCTGCTGGTCGATGCTCGAACAACCGAGCGCCAGCAGCAGGGATCCAAGGACCGGGGCCCAGAACCTCATCCGTCGAACCAGCAACATGTATTCCTCCTGAACAGCCTCCAGAACAGCAAGCACCTGAACATGCGTGCCTTAAGGTGATGGCCGTCACGCCGAAGACCGATCGCCCGCACATCCCGGCACGGCCTCGGCGCCCAGAAGGATCAGGGCCACCCGAAGGGCGGCCCTGATCCTTCGCTTCCAGAACGCTTCATGCCTGGGTGATGGCGATCTTGCGGGGCTGCACCTCCGGCACCTTGGGTACGGTGACGGTGAGCACCCCCTGCTTCAGTTCCGCTTTCACGGCGCTGCCATCCACGCCTTCAGGCAGATTGAAGGTGCGGCAGAAGCTCCCGAAGGAGCGCTCCGTGATGAAGCGTGTCTCCCCTTCCTGGCGAGGTTCGGGCTCCCGCTTGCCGCTGATGGACAGGCGGCTGCCCGTGAGGTCCAGGTCCACGTCCTCGAGCTTCACGCCAGGCAGATCGGCGCTGAAGACATAGCCTGCACGGGTTTCCGTGATGTCGAAGGCAGGCAGGAAGGTACCGGCCTCCGGGGCCAACGTCACGTCCCGGAAGGGATCCCAGCCCATGAGGCTGCGCATCAGGGCGAAGGGCTCCAGGGCAGTGCCCACCACGGGGTTTCGGGGTTCGCGACGGATCAGGGTCATGGCATCCTCCTTGGGAGTATCGATGGCGATTCGATCTCCGAAGAAAATCTTAGCCATTGCGACTCACCAGTCAATACCTCTCCAGCCCCCTTTCGATCCTCAGGGCTGGCAACAAAAAACCCGCCGAGGCGGGTTGTCGGGATCCGGGAGCCTCAAGCCTTGGGCCTGAAGGCTCGGATCACGGCCTCGTCCGTTTCCAGGGAGGGCCCGCCGATGAGGTCGATGCAGTAGGGCACCGCTGGAAAGACCGCTTCCAGGCATTCGCGGATGGATTTGGGCTTGCCCGGAAGGTTCAGGATCAGGCTGCGGCCCCGAATTCCGGCGGTCTGGCGGGACAGGATGGCGGTGGGCACGTAGCGCAGGGACACGGCCCGCATCTGCTCGCCAAAGCCCGGCATCAGCTTGGAACACACCGCCTCGGTGGCTTCCGGCGTCACGTCCCGGGGCGCAGGTCCCGTGCCGCCGGTGGTGAGCACCAGGCAGCAGCCCTCGTCATCGCAGAGGGCCTTCAGGGTGGCTTCGATGCCAGGGCGGTCGTCCGGAATCACCCGGACCACAGGTTCGAAGGGCGTCTTCAAGAAGACCTGGAGGGTCTCAAACATCGCGGGCCCGCTGAGATCCTCGTAGAGGCCTGCGGAAGCGCGGTCGGAGATGGTGACAAGGCCGATGCGGAGTGTCATGCCTTCCAGCATGCCCTAGCCACCGTGAGGGCGCTGCCCAGGCCCGGCTGTTCCCCGGGAGGCAAGGAGCCTATCCTGGGGACATCCCCCAAGGAGGAATTCATGCTGAGCCTGATCTGGACCTGCCTCATCGGCCTCGTCGTGGGCGCCCTGGCCAAGCTCCTGACGCCCGGCAAGGATCCCGGTGGCTGGATCGTCACCACCCTCCTGGGCATCGCCGGCTCTTTCGTGGGCACATGGATCGGACGGGCCCTGAATTTCTACGAGCCTGGGCATTCCGCCGGCTTCCTCATGTCCCTCATCGGAGCCGTGCTGCTCCTGGTGATCTACCGCGTGGTGATGAAGCTGAAGGGCTGACCACCGCCATCAGGCACGAAAAGGGGGGCGCCGCAGCGCCCCCCTTTTCGAAGGGACATCCTTCCCTCAGGCCTTGTCGGCCTTCTTCGGGGCCGCCTTCTTGGGCTTCTCTTCGCCTTCGGTCTTCTTGGCGGCGGCCTTCTTGGGTTTCTCCTCGCCTTCGGCCTTCTTGGCGGCGGCCTTCTTGGGCTTCTCCTCCGCCGGGGCATCCTCGGCCTCCGCAGCCTTTACGGCTTCGGGATCGCCGCCTTCCTGCTCCTCCAGTTCGCCGCCCTCCATGCCACCAGCATCGAAACGGGCCACGGGGAGCCCCGCCTCGCGCTTGCGCTCCAGCTCCACCAGGGCGCGGAAGGCTTCCTTGTCGAGGATCTCCTCGGTGACCGTGGCCTGCTTCAGGATCATCTCGAAGATCTTGTCGGTACGCAGGCGGCCCTTGATCTCGGTGGTGGCGCCGCGGCGCTCCAGATCGGCCTTGAAGGGTTCGAAGGGCTGCTGGACCTTGTGCTCTTCCATGAGGCTGCGGATCTCGGCATCGATCTCAGCGTCGGCAACCTGGAGATCCTCGGCGTTGCCGATGGCCTGGAGCAGGTAGCCGCTGCGCACGGCGCGTTCGGCTTCGTTCAGGCGGCTCTGGCGGTAGGCGCTCCAGTTGATCTTCCGGGGCTCCACGCCCTGGCGGGCCATGGTCTGGGCAAACTCGTTGCAGTAGTCGTCGAGCTGGAGGGCCACCATGGAGGCAGGCACCTCGAAGGGCGCGGCGTCCAGCAGCTGATCCAGGATCGTGGTCTGCAGGCGGGCCTGAGCATCCCGCTCGGCGGCAGCTTCCAGATCCTTGACCAGGCTCTCGCGGAGGGCCGCCAGATCGGCGAAGTCCCCCAGATCCTTGGCGAAGGCATCGTCCAGGGCCGGAACCTGGCGCACGCGCAGGTCCTTGAGCTTCACCTCGTAGGCCACGGACTTGCCGGCCAGACCACGGTTGGGATCCTCGGCGGGCACCTCGATGCTGAAGCGCTTCTCGGCATCCACGGCCATCCCCAGCAGGTGGGCGTCAAAGGGGCGGCCTTCCCCGAGCTGCACCACCTGGTCCTTGAAGGACTGGGCCTTCATGCCCTGGGGTTTCACCTTCACGTCGAAGGTGGCGAAGTGGCCCACGGCGGCCTCGCCCTCCACGGGAACGAACTTGGCAGCCTGCTCCCGCATCCCCTCCAGGTGCTCCTCGACCGTGGCAGGATCGATCTGACGCTTCTTCTTATTGACGGTGATGCCCTTGTATGCGGGCAGGGTCACTTCAGGAGCCACATCAAAATGGAGCTTCAGACGGCCTTCGGCGCCATCCTTGAGCTCCGCGGCCTCCAGGGCCGGCTGGCTCACGGGCTGCACCGAAGCGTTGGCGGCCGCATCCCAGAAGAGCTGCTTGGTGAGGTTCTCCGCCACCTCCGCCTCGATCTCGCGGCCGTAGCGGCCCATGAGCACGTCCTTGGGGGCCTTGCCGGGGCGGAAGCCAGGGATGCGGACCTTGGGAGCGAGCCGGGCGAGCACCCGCCCGAATTCCGCGCTCACCGCCGCAGCGGGAACAACGACCTCCAGGGATTTGCGGGTGGTGGAGTGGTGCGTGAGGTTGACCTGCATGGGGGCTCCTGGTGCGGCAAAAAGGGCCAAGGAGGTGGTGCGAACGGTGGGACTCGAACCCACACGGTGGAAACCGCTGGAACCTAAATCCAGTGCGTCTACCAGTTCCGCCACGTTCGCCAAGTTGTCCAAAGGGCTTTTCGTGGTGCGCCCGGAGCGACTCGAACGCCCGACCCTCAGGTTCGAAGCCTGATGCTCTATCCAACTGAGCTACGGGCGCACACGAAACCTCGATTCTACCGTCCTTCCCGATCCGGTTCGAGTCTTTGATCCGAGGGATGGGCCTTCAAGCCTCAAATGCTCTATCCAGCCGAGTCCCGCCGATCAGACCGGTCTGCAGGCTCCAGGCATCCTCCACCGCATGACGCCGGAGGGCCTCCAGATCCTGAGCCTCCAGCCCCAGGGCCTGGGCCTTCCGCCATTCGCCGGGGAGGTCGCAGGGCATCACGCCGGGATCATCGGTGCCCAGGGCGCATCGAACCCCCGCCCGGAGCATGGCCTTCAGGGGATGGGGCCCCAGATCGGGGATGAGGCATCGGTTGGAGGTGAGACACACATCCACAGGGATGCGCCGCTCCGCCAGCAGGTCCAGGATGTCGGGGTGGGCGGCGGCCCGAACCCCGTGGACGATGCGGCTGACGCCGGCTTCCAGGATGGCGTCCCGCACGTTGGTGCCGGGACCGTTTTCGCCCGCATGGGCGGCCAGCCGCAACCCCGCCTTGCGGGCTCGATCGAAGACCGGCGCCCAGTCCCGGAAGGGCACGCCCTCCAGGCCGCCCGTGGAGAATCCCACCACCCAGTCCGGACGCTCCGGCAGCACCAGATCCAGAACCTCGTGGCCGTGGGCGATGCCGAAGTGATTCACCGCATCGATCACCACCGCTACCTGCACGCCCTGGGCCCGGGCCTCGGCGATGCCTTCGTCCATGCCCCGCCAGAGTTCATCCAGCGTGAGCAGTTGCGCCCCCCGGCAAAGGTGGTGGGGGCTCACCCAGAGGTCGATGCCCCGAGGCCCATCCGCACCCGGAGCCAGCCGCCGCACGGCGGCCCGCAGGATCTCCCGGGCGGCTTCTGCCCCCCGCAGAAAGCCGCAGGAGAAGAAGAACGCCGGAATGAAGGCCTCGAAGGGCACGATCTCGTCGCGCCACAGGGCCTCCAGGCTGGGCGGCAGCCCTAGGCCTTCCCGTTGCGCCTGGGCCTTCACCCACGCAGGATCCAGGCTCCCTTCCAGGTGCGTGTGGCGGTCCACCCGGGGCGGGAGCAGGGACATGTCGCGGACGTCCGAGGTTCTCGCCTACTCGTCGTAGTCGTCCATGTTCAGATCGCCGGGATCCACGCCATCGGGGCGGGCTCCAGCGATGCCGAGGGTCTCCTCGAAGCCGCCCTCCTCGCTTCCGGCATCCGTGTCCATCTCCGGCTGGTAGTCGTCATCGATGGGCAGCGCCGCCTTCTCCTTCTTCGGAGCCTTGGGGCGGGATGGCGCTTCCTTCTGGTTCGCGCCGCACTTGGGGCAGAGGGCTTCGGGCTTCAGGAAGTCATAGAACTTCGTTCCGCACTGGAAGCAGGCCCACTTCTTCCCCAGCTTCGACATGGTGGTTTCTCCATTCCGTCAAAGGTCCAAGGATTTACCACAACCTTTCCGGGTTGTCACGGGACACGGATCACGGATGGATCGGAAGTCAGGCTTTCGGCGCCCAGGGGGCCCCGGCCAGCAGGGCCGGGTTGCCCTCGCAGAGCTGCTGGACCACGGTGCCGTAGAAGATGCGGTGGCGGTCTTCCAGTTCCTGGCCGTAGCGGTCCACGAAAGAGGCCCTGGAGCGGTCCAGCTCCTCCCGCAGCAGGGGGTACAGGCGCCCGGTCTGGCGGCCCTGGGCCACCTTGGCCGGGAAATAGAGCTCCACATCTCCCACCAGGACCCGGGCGCTCCGTTCGGCATTGGCCCGCACCTTGGGATCGAGGCCCGGCTCCGAAGCCTCGGCGATGGGTTCGGGAATCCGCATGGTCGGACTCGAAGGAGGCGGTGGAGGAGGCGCAGGCCGCTCGTCCTCCTTGGCCCCGGCGAGGTGCGAAAGGCAGGATTCCGCCGCCCGGACCAGGGCGCGCACGTGGTTCGGATGATCGAGCACCTGGCGCAAGCCGGCGTCCACCAGCAGCAGGGCCACGCATTTCCGCCTCAGGGACAGGGGCAGGATCCAGGCATCGGAGGCCTCGAAACGGCTCAGGGGCCCCAGGAGGGCCTGATAGGCGGCCCCCGGACGATCGATCCGCGGCTGCACGCCTCGGACAACGGCCTCCAGTTCCGGCGGCGGCACCACGGGGGCCCCCATCCGGGGACTGTCCGCTTCGAACCCTCGCTGGGCATAGAGGCTGGCAATGCCTTGTTTCACCACGAAGAGGGCGCTCCGCTCCACGAACGGCTGAAGGCCCTCCAGCAGGTGCTTGAGCACCTCTCCCTGGCTGGCGCTGCCTTCGATGAGGTCCAGGGCGGCTCCCAGTTCGGCTTCCGTGTCCGAGGGAACGGCCTGAGGCTCCGGCACGGGCGCCAGTGCCGCCAGCCGCTGGAGCAGGGCTTCATCGGGGGCCAGTCGCCCCTGACCCTCGTCCCAGGTGAAGAGGATCTGTTCCCGCAGATCGCCGAGGCGCTCACGGATCCAGGCCTCGAGGACGTGCTTGACGGGTTCCTGGCGTGCATCGTTCATGGCGTTCCTGACAGGGGTTGTGGCTTCGAGGTTAGCCCAGATTGTCCCCAACTGGCATTTATCTCCCCGCCCCGATAGCATCTCCCCATCCGCGGAGCCCGAGGATGGCAGATCTTTCAATCCAGGTTCGTAACGCCGGCCCCGTGGCCGTGGTGCAGCCCCAGGGCTTCATCAACGCCCACACGGTGCGCCAGTTCGAGTCAGCCCTCGAGGACCTGGTGGGCCGCGGGCAGTTCACGATCCTCATCAACTGCAAGGACCTGAGCTACATCAGCTCTGCCGGCCTGGGCGCCATCATGGGCCTCATCGAAACCGTGCGCGAGAACGGCGGCGACATCCTGCTGTGCAGCCTCCAGGAGAACGTCCACGCCATCTTCGAGACCCTCGGGTTCACCCAGCTCTACCGGGTCTTCCCTGGCGAAGAGCAGGCTCTCGGCGCCGTGGCGGGATAGTGGCCGTGCGTCCAGCGCCCCAGCCCGAAGCCTTCCGCCTGGTGATCCCCAGCCAGACCCGCTACCTGAACCTGGTGACGGGGCTGGCCAAGCGGGCCTCCCTGGTGGCCGGGATGGATGACGCCACCGCGGCCAAGGTGTCCATCGCCGTGGACGAAGCCGTCACCAACGTGATCATGCATGCCTACCACGGCGATGCGGACCACCAGGTGGAGATCGAACTTCGCTTCGCATCCACGGCCCTGGAGATTCACATCTGGCACGGGGGGGATGGCCTCCGGGAAGCGGATGTGGTGCTTCCGGACCCTGGGGAATACGTGAAACATCCCCGGAAGGGCGGGCTGGGCCTGCTGCTCATGAGCCGCTTCATGGACGAGGTCCACTTCCACGAAGAGCCCGGACGCAACGCCTGCTGCATGATCAAGCGGCTGCCCTGACCGCCGGCCGGCCCATGTCCGACCTTTCCGTGAGCACCCCCTTCGAACGGCTGCGGGCCCTGGCCTTGAGCATCCCGGGCGGAGCCCAGGAACTTCTGCCTCTCGTGGACTTCCTGGAGACCTTCCCGGCCCAGGTGACGGAGGAGGCCCTGGTCCACCTGGTCGGCGTGACGGCCCTGGGCATCGCGAAGACCAGCCAGGGCGGCCTCTGGGATGGCCACAAATGGCTGTTCCTCCGGGGCTCGGCAACGCCCTACCCCACCAATCCGGGCGAAGGCTGGCTCAGTCTGCCCTGGGCCTACGGGGACGAAGTCTTCGGTCATCTGGTCATGCGCAGCGCGTCCGCGCCTCCGGCCCTGCCCCTGCTGCTTTCCATTTCGGCGCCGCTGCTGGCGTGGCGACGCCTGGAGGCCCTCCGCAGCGACCAGAACCGCGCCCTGGCCCTGCAGCTTTCGCGGCTGAACACCCTTTTCGACCTCACCCGCAGCCTGGGGGAGGTCGACGAGAAGGAGGACATCGTCCACCTGACCGCCAACAGCCTCATGGCCGAGTTCCTGATTTCCCGGCTGCTGGTGGTGGGCTCCGACGGCAGCGTGCTCTTCAGCCGGGGACTGGGCTCCCTCCCCCCCTCACTGGATGCCGAGGATCTGGCACGCGTCATCGCCGCCAAGGGGTTGGTTCACGCGCTGGAACTGCGGGACCAGGAGCACAGCCACGGCTTCGCCTACGCGGGGGAGCCCAGCCAGGGGCGGCTGGGGGATGAGGACGAGCTCTTCCTCCAGACCCTGGTGAACATCACCTCCACCCAGCTCACCTCGCTGGAGCTGCGGGAGTCGCGGATCCAATCGCTCAAGCTGGAGAAGGACCTGGATCTGGCCCGCAACATCCAGCGGCGCATCCTTCCCAAGCAGCTGCCGGAGCCCCCGGGCTGGCAGTGCGCCGCCGCGAACCTGCCCTACCAGGCCGTGGGGGGCGATCTGTACGATCTCTGGGAGGTCCCCCACGCCGACGGCGGCTCCCGGCTGCACCTGGCCGTGGGGGACATTTCAGGCAAAGGCCTGCCCGCCAGCCTGATGATGACCCAGCTTTCAGCCTTCCTCCGGGCCATGGCCGACCGCCGGGTGGACAACTGGGGCCTGCTGGCGACCCGACTCAACGCCCGCATGAACGAGATCCGCGACGGCAACCGCTACGCCACCCTGTTCGCAGGCAGCCTCAACCCCGCCAACGGCGATCTGCGCTTCGTGAACGGCGGCCACAATCCCCCCATCCTCGTGCCTGCGGACGGCGGCCCCCTGCAGCGCTTGGCTCCCACGGGCCCCATGGTGGGTCTGCTGTCCGGCTTCACCTTCGGAGAAGGCCACGCCCACATGGCTCCGGGCGATGTCCTTCTCATTTTCACCGATGGCCTGGTGGAGGCCGAAAACCTCCGCGGCGAAGATCTGGGCGAGGAAACCCTGGCCCAGATTGTGCGAAACCGACCGGAAGCCAGCGCCGATGACCTCTTCGAGGCCCTGCTCGTGGAAACCTTCCGGCACATGGAAGGCAAAGGGTTCCGGGACGATGTCACCCTCGTGGTGGTCAAGCGGCTGCCGAGCTGAAACCCGCACGAACCCTGATCCCAGGCATCCAATGATGCTAGAACTGGACCGAGGCGCACCATGAACGGCACCAAATCATTCCTCCTCATCACCGCCCTCACGGGCCTGATGGTCGGCATCGGGTTCCTGTGGCAGGGCGAGATGGGCGTCATCATCGGCCTTGGCATCGGCCTCTTCGCCAACGCCATCAGCTACTTCTTTTCGGACCGCATCGTGCTGGCCTCCTACCGCGCCCGGGTGGTTTCCCCCAGCGAGGCGCCGGAGCTCCACACCATCGTGGCCAACCTCGCCGAGCGGGCCGGACTGCCCATGCCCCGGGTGGCCGTGATCCCCGACGACACACCCAACGCCTTCGCCACGGGGCGCAACCCGGATCACGCGGTGGTGGCCGTCACCGAAGGCATCCTCCGGACCCTGAACCGGGGCGAACTGGAAGGCGTGCTCGCCCACGAGCTGGCCCACGTCAAGAACCGGGACATCCTCGTGGGCTCCCTGGCCGCAGTGATGGCCCAGGCCATCATGTTCATCAGCCACATGGCCGGCGTTTTCATGCCCCGGGATCGGGAGGGCCGCTCGAACCCGATGGTGGGGCTGCTCATCGCCATCCTCGGACCCATCGCAGCCATGATGCTGCAGATGGCCGTGAGCCGTTCCCGGGAGTACATGGCCGATGAATACGCCGCCCGGCTCACGGGCCGTCCGGACAACCTGGCCAGCGCCCTGGCCCGCATCTCCGGCTACAACGAGGCCTACCCCATGCGCGGCGCCGAACCCGCCACGGCCCACATGATGATCGTGAACCCCCTGTCCGGAGGCGGCCTCCGCAGCCTGTTCAGTACCCATCCGCCCATCGCCAAGCGCATCGAACGCCTCAACGCGCTGCCCATCGAGGCCCGGTAGTTGAATGGGGAAGCCGGTCTGCCGATAGGACGGGGCATCATGCCTTCCGTCCTCGGCAAGTACGAGCTGCTGCGCCCCCTGGGCCGGGGGGCCATGGGCGAGGTCTTCCTGGCGAAGGATCCCCTCCTGGGCCGGGAGGTCGCGGTCAAGACCATCCAGGCGGGGAGCGCCTTCGGCGAGGAGGCCCAGGCCCGCTTCACCCGGGAGGCCCGGGCCACGGCGGTCCTGAACCACCCCAACATCGTCACGGTCTACGACTTCGGCCAGGAAGGTGATCTGGCCTACCTGGTCATGGAGTACGTGGAGGGCGAAAGCCTGGAAACCCTCATTGCCCAGGGCGCTCCGAAGGAGGAGCTCCTGGAAGTCCTGGTGCAGGTCTGCGAAGGCCTGGGCTACGCCCACGAGCGGGGCGTCATCCACCGGGACGTGAAGCCCGCCAACATCCTGGTGAGCCGGAGAGGGCGCCGCCTGCACGCCAAGCTCATGGATTTCGGCGTGGCCCTGGTGGACCAGAGCACCCTCACCGCCGCAGGCGTGTGGATGGGCACCCTCAGCTACATGGCCCCCGAGTACCTCGATACCGGGCGGGCCAGCGCCAGTTCGGACCTCTTCGCCCTGGGCGTGATCCTCTACGAAATCCTGACGGGCGGCCGCAAGCCCTTCACCGCCGAAACCTCCACCGGCATCCTCAACGCCATCCTGCGCAAGCCTGCGGATCCCCTGGGGCCCGAAGACGCCCGGGGCCTGGGCCCCGCCATCCTGGATGTGGCCGGACGAGCCCTGGCCAAGGATCCCCTGCACCGCTTTCCCACAGCCGAAGCCCTGGCCCAGGGCATCCTCGGGGCCCTGGCGCCTGCGGCCGCCGCCCCCAAGCCCACGCCCCGCAGACCGCCCCCGGCCCTGGTGGTCGGCAAGGGCGGCAAGGCCACCTGCCTCAGCCTGCGGGTGGCGCTCCGCCAGGCGGAACCCGGGGCGCGCATCCTCGTCCTGCCCGGCATCTACCGGGAATCAATCCTGCTGGACAAGGCCGTCACCCTCGTGGGCGAAGGCGACCCCGCGGAAACGATCATCGAAGGCATCCACGGACCGGCGGTCCGGACCAGCGCCCCGGTGGGCCTGGAGCGCCTCAGCCTTCGGGTGGCCGATGGCGACACGCCTGCCCTGGAGGTGCTGTCTTCCCGCTGCGCCCTCCTGGATTGCAGCCTGGCTGGCGCCGAAAGCCCCGCCGTCGTGGTGGCTGCGGGAGCTTCCGCCCATCTGGTCCGGTGCCGCCTGGAGGCCGTGGGCGAGCGGGTGGCCCGGAGCGAGGGCGAAATGGACCTGGAGGACTGCCAATTCCACGGCGGCAACCGCGCGGCTCTCCAGGTGGGCCCCGGCGCCCGAGCTTCCCTCAAGGGTGGACGGTTCGAGGATGGCCCCGGAGTGAGCCTTCTCCTGGAGGCTTCGGCCCGGGCAACCCTGGAAGGCGTGGACATCGCCGACCGCATGCTGGGAGGCATCGAACTGGAAACCGAAGCCCGACTGGAAGCCCGCCGCTGCACCCTGCAGGGCAGCCGTTTCGCGGGCATCCTGGCCCTGGATCGGGGCCACGTGCTGCTGGAAGCCTGTACCTGCGCCGGGCACCTGGGCGCCGGGCTCCACCTGGCTGGAGCCTCCAGTGCCCAGGCCCGGGACTGCGTGCTGCGCGGCAATGGCTGCGGCATTTCAGTGCGGGCCCAGAGCCTGGCCACCCTGGAGAACTGCGATCTGACGGCCAACGCCCGCGAGGGTCTGCTGATCCAGGAAGGGGCCACGGCCCAGCTCAGGAACTGCCGGATCCTGGATGGACTGGGCATGGGAGTGTCCTGCGAGCCCCACGGCCGGGGCGTGCTGGAAACCTGCGAAATCGCGGGCAATGCCCGCACGGGGGCCAGCGTCAGCCCTGGCGGCAGCCTGCTGCTGGTGCGCTGCGTCATCCGCGATGGCCAGGACACGGGCCTGCTGCTGTTCCAGGATGCCGAGGCCACGTTGGAGCAGTGCGTGGTCCACCGCAATGCCCGGGCCGGCATCCTCCTGGCCCGGGATGCAGCGGACCCCATCCTGCGGGGTGCCAACCGCATCGAAGACCCCCTGCTGCGGGAACAGGCCCTCGGCCAGCCGGTTCGCGTGGCCCCCGTCAGGAAGCGCTGATCCCCGTCAGCCCGTCGAGCACCGCTCCCCACAGTTCCGGACACTCCTCGTCCAGGAAGTGAAGGTGGGCCCCCTGAACCATCTGCAGGGCCGGATCCAATGAGGGGCAGATGAGCGCCGTCGGGCGTTCGCCCCAGGCCCGGATCTGAGGTTCGATGCTGCGGAAGACCGCCAGCGGTTCTTCCTCCGAAGCCAGCAGCGGGTGGAGATCCATCAGAAGCAGGGCCGGAGCCGCCGAGCGCCCCAGGGCGGCACCCACCGCTGCCGCATCCGGCACAGCATCCAACCGGGCGTAGCCCAGGCCCCGGAGCACGGCCAGGATGCGATCCCTCCTGGGGCCGGGCTCCGCTACCAGGAGGCCCCGCACCTCCCGCCGCGCCAGTCCGCGCCGGGGATCCTCGCCCCCTGCGGCGGCGGCCCCTGAAGGTTGAAGCAGAACCTCTTCCGTCGCGGGCCCCGGTCCATGCCCGCCAGCATTCCCCGGAGAGAGCAGCGACCCGCCTTCGACCTCTGCGGATCGGGGGCGTCCCGGGGCCGCCTGCACCGCCTGACGGAAGGCCAGGCTCTCCCGCAACGCCCGCGCCTCCTCCTCGCCCAGTTCTCCGAAGGCGATGCCCACCAGCACTTCCTCGCCGTGATCGAAGACATGGGCAACCGCGCCCCGCACTTCCAGCAAGGGCAGACGGGGCAGGTCCTGAAGGCGGATCCGACTGAGGCCGAGACCTCGATCAAACAAGGCGGTCTGAACGGGGACGCGGATCCCGGTATCCAGGCGAAGCACCCGGTCCACGCGCACCAATGCGCCCCCCTGGCTGAGGTTCAGCACGGGGCCGCCGATGACCCGGCCCGGCACGCCCGCATCCTGGGCCAGCACGTAGGGCGCCTCCCGGGGCCTGAAGGGGAAGCGGGGATGACGTCGCCGATCCGAAGGCCACATGGCCTTGGGGCATTCAAACCGGTAGCGGAGGTAGGATTCCCGCTCCAGGTAGTGGATCTCGGCCTCGAAACGCTGGTCCTGCCAGGGGAAAACCATGATGAAGGGCGCTCCGGATGCCAACTCGTGGGGCAACGGGCGCACCAGTTTCAGCAGGAGGGCGCCTCGCTCCGGTTCGAGGCCCACCACCTGCGAGGCATAGGGCAAGGTGCTCGTCCCCTCCACCTTGATGGGGAACTCCACCTGGCCCCCCTCCAGGCCCTGAAAGGCCTGAAGGAGCAAAGAGGCATCCGCGATCAGATCGTTCCGCCCCTCCAGGCCCCGCATCACTTTCGGAAGGTTCATCCCATGCCCTCATCCCGGCCATCGGCGGAAGCACGGGCAGAGTTGAGGTTGCCACATGTCCCATCAGGCCAGAGGCCCTGGAGCGCGCCCGCCTGGAAGCGTCAGAACTGCGGAAGCACCCGCACGGACCAGCCGAAGGTGCGCATGCGGCCGGGCTCCACCAGGAACACACCGGGTTTTTCCCGGAGTTCCCCATCGAAGCCTTCAGGACTGTGGTGGCCGTGCCAGGGTTCGATGCAGAGGAAGCCCGCGCCGGGAATGGTCCATAAGGCCAGATGGGGGAATCCCGACCACGCGATCTCCACGCCTGGCCCACCAGGGGCGCCGTAGCGCAGCGAACGGCTGCGCAGGCGATCCAGGATGAGAGCATCGGCCCGGAAGTGGTCATCCCGAAGCCGCAGGAGATTGCCCTCCACCGGCGTGGGGTGCGGCGCCCCATCCAGGAGGCCGTTGCGGAGGCGCCGGACTGGAGCCACCTCCTCCTGTTCGAAAACGATCCGGTGCGTCTCCCGTGGCAGGCCCGCCAGAGGCCAGCGGAAGGCCGGATGGGCCCCCAGGCTTGCAGGAAGGGGACGGCTTCCAGGGTTGTGCACCTCGTAGCGCACGTGCAGGCTGGGGCCCTCCAGGCGATAGGCGAGCCGCAGATCGAAAGGAAAGGGGTAACGCTCACGGGTTTCCGGGCTGTCCACCAACTGCCAGACGCAGTCTTCCCGGGTCAGGCGCAGCAGACGGAAGGGCAGGTCCCGGGCAAAGCCGTGCTGGGAGAGAGCATGCGCCTCGCCATCCACCCAGGTCTGGTTGCCGGTCAGGCGGCCCACCACGGGAAAGAGCACCGGAGAGGTGCGGCCCCAGACTTCGGGATCCCCCTCCCACAGCAGCTCGGGACCGCCCAGGACGTTCAGCCGCCGCAGTTCCGCGCCCTGGGCACGAAACTCGGCTCGAAGCACCTGGTTTTGAATGAAACACGCATCCATGGCGGCGGATCCTTCCGGGGTGTTGCCAGAATAGCCCGCTCGAGGTGGATTGGGCGCGCACAACACACCCCCCGGGCCCAAACAACACGCGGCCCCGCAGGACCGGGGCCGCGTGCGGAACCGGGAGGCTCGAACGTCAGGGGCGCTCGGTGAGCACCTTGTCGATGAGGCCGTATTCCAGGGCCTCCTGGGGCCCCATGAAGTAGTCGCGATCCATGTCCTTCATGAGCTTCTTCAGGTTCTGGCCCGTGTGCCGGGCCATGATTTCCGCCAGCATCTCCTTGAGGCGCTGGATCTCCTTGAAGGTGATCTCGATGTCGCTGGCCTGGCCCTGGGCGCCGCCCGAAGGCTGGTGGATCATGATCCGGCTGTTGGGCAGGGTGAAGCGCTTGCCCTTGGTGCCCGCGGAGAGCAGCAGGGCGCCCATGCTGGCCGCCTGGCCGATGCAGTAGGTCACGATGTCGTTCTTCACGAACTGCATGGTGTCGTAGATGGCCAGGCCCGCGGTGACGCTGCCGCCGGGGCTGTTGATGTAGATCTGTATGTCCTTGTCCGGGTCTTCGGATTCCAGGAAGAGCATCTGGGCCACGATGGCGTTGGCCACGCTGTCGTCGATGGCCGTGCCCAGGAAGATGATGTTGTCCTTGAGCAGGCGGGAGTAGATGTCGTAGCTCCGCTCGCCCCGAGGGGTTTCCTCGATGACGATGGGCGGGTAGTAGGCGCGTTCGAACATGGCGGCTCCTCGGGGTCCAGGATAACGGCTGAATCTGGGATGGCGGAGACCGCGGACCGTCACAGGAACCGGGCAGCCTCCTCCTTGACCTCATCCACCCAGGCGGCCCAGGCACCGCTCTCGAAAGGACCGGAATCCGCGGGCGGCAATCCCCTGCGGAAGGCGGCAAAACGCTCGGCAGCGGGACGCCAGAGCGCTTCGGGCAGATTCTCCGCCGCAGCGGCGCAGGCTTCGATTCCTGCGCGGGTCTGGCAGACGAGCAGGGCCTCGTGGCCAGCCTCCAGGGCCAGTCGCACCCGCTGGACCCAGGGGATGTCCGAGCACCCGCCCATCTCCAGGTCGTCGGGAATCCACCGCCCGGCGATGCCCCAGGGGTTGCCCGCCACGGACCCCCGATGCAGGCTGGCGGGCTGGCCGCAGGTGCCCGGCGTTTTCAGGTGGGCCACCATCACCAGGCGATCCCGGTGGGCCAAAGCCCGGAAGGGCTGCAGATTGCGGGTGATCTGCCCCATGTCCCTCAGCTCCGGCAGGGTCTTGTGGCTGTCCACAGTGGTGCCCCCCAGCCCCGGGTAGTGCTTCAGGCAGCCGCGGACTCCTGCGGATTCGAGCCCGTGCAGGAAAGCCCCCGCCGCCTGGGCCGACTCGCGAGGATCCTCGCTGGCGCACCGGTCTCCCAGACCCGTGTCCGGATGACCGTCCCACAGATCCGCCACCGGCGCGAAATCGACCTGGAAGCCCAGCAGGCGAAGACCCCGGGCCCACCGTCCGCCCCAGGCGGCGCAGGCGGCATCCCCGCCCTTCCGCCAAAGGGTCCGCAGGCCCGGCGTCGGGCCCACCCAGGTCTTGAGGCGCGACACGGCCCCGCCTTCCTGATCCAGGGCGACCGGCAGGGTGGCGACCCGGCCCCAGCGGTCCTGCAGCCCCCGGATCAACGCGTGGCAGCGTGCCGGACCGGCCAGGGGATCCGGATCCAGGTTCCGCGCAAAAAGAATCACCGCCCCCGGCACCGGTGCTTCCGGCACCTCCGCTGCATCCTTGCCATCGAAACCGATCCAGAGCAGGTCGTGGGCGTTCATGGTTCCAGGTTAGCGCCGCCGGACAAGGCCCGGGCCACCTCCTGCTCGGCGTGGACCCGGGCAGACCGCACGGCGTACAGGGCTGCCTCCAGCTGGGCCTTCCACAGTTCGAAGGCGGGATCCTCGGGCTGGAAGGCTGTCCTTCCTTCGAATCCCAGGAAGAGCCCTCCCACCAGTTCCTCCTCGTGGCGCAGCGGCACCAGGAAGCCATCCGGGTACCCCCCGGCCCAACCCCAGTCCCGAGCCTCGGTGAATTCCTCCGGCAGGGGCAGCGTCCCGAAGGCCGCCCAGGGGCGATCCCCGAAACGGGCGGCCACCTCCCAGATGCGGCCCGACCCCGGGAGGAGCACCACCGCGCCATCGGCCCCGAAACGGGAGCGGAGATGATCCAGGAACGGCAACGCCACCGCGGATTCATCCAGACACCCCAGCGCCTTCCTCAAGAGTCCGTTGAGCGCGATCACCTCGCCCTGGAAAGCCCTCAGTTCCTCCACCCGCGCCGCCACCCGGTCTTCGAGGTCCCGCTGGTAGTCCTCCACCTGGCGCAGCAGGCGGGCGTGGTCGAGGGCCCGATCCAGCACCGCTTCCAGTTCATCGAGCTTGAAGGGCTTCTGCACGAAATCGTAGGCCCCCCGCTTGAGCGCCTCGATGGCCGTGGAAAGGGAGGCGTAGCCCGTGAGCACCACGCAGAGGGCCTTGGGATCCCGTGCCTTCACGGCCGCGATGAGGTCCAGGCCCGAGGGCCCGCCTGGCATGTTCAGGTCCGTGAGGATCACGGGGAAATGCCGTCGGCCGAGCTGGGCCAAGGCGCTGGCGGCGCCATCGGCCTCCTCGACCACATAGCCATCCTCCGTCAGGGCTTCCTTCAGCGAAGCCCGCAGGTCCGCCTCGTCATCCACCAGGAGAATGGGATCCATGGTCAGCCTCGGATGCGGTGCAGCGTCAGATCGAAGACCCGGGATTCCAGGAAGATGCGGAAGGCCTCGGGATCCAGCAGGCCCGCCTTCGTTTCATCCTCCAGGATCTCCAGGCTCCGGGGCACGGACACCGCCACCTTGTAGGGGCGGTCCGCAGCCACCAGCGCATCGTAGACATCCGCCACCGCCATGAGCTTGCTCTGCACCGGGATCTGCTCGGAGGTCAGGCCCCTCGGATAACCCCGGCCATTCAGCCGCTCGTGGTGGGCATAGGCGATCTCTGGAAGATCCTTCAGACCGGTGGTCCAGGGGATCTGCCGGAGGAAGCGGAAGGTGTGGGTGACGTGGCTGTTGATCTCCTCCCGCTCGGCCGCGGACAGGCTGCCCTTGGGGATACGGAGGGCCGCCACGTCCTCCGGCTCCAGGATGGGCGCAGGGGTTCCGCCGTAATGCTGGAAATCCAGCACCTCCAGCTCGTCCATGCGGTCCGCGACCTCCTTGGGCAGCACCTGGGGCTCGTTGCAGCGGATCACCAGATCCATCAGGCGGCGGCTTTCGGCTTGCCGCTCTGCCAGCAGCCGCTGGAACCGTCCGGCATCATGGGGCTCCCCTTCGGACCAGGCCCTTTCCATCAGCTCCAGCGCCACTTCCAGATCCCGCTGATGGAGCCGCTGAAGGATGCGTTCCAAGCGTTCCGGCTCCAGTTTCTTGGCCTTCACCAGCACCTGCTCACGCACGCCCACCTTGCCGAAATCGTGGAGCAGGCTGGCGTAGCGCAGTTCCTTGAGCTGCTGGTCCGAGAATCGGATGGCCCCGTAGGCGCCGCCTTCCGTGCGGTTGACGGCCTCCGCCAGCCCCACCGTGAGGTCCGCCACCCGGCTGGAATGGCCCGAAGTGCTCGGATCGCGGGACTCGATGGCCGTCACGGAGGCCTGGACGAAACCCTCGAAAAGCCGCTCGATTTCGTCCTTGAGCTGGAGGATCTCCTGGGTTCGCTCCTGGACCATCTCCTCCAGCCGGCTCTGGTAGGCCTCGTTCTCCCGCAGGGTTCGGTAGTGGGCCAGGGCGCGGTTCATGCTGGCTTCCAGCTCCGCCAGCTTGAAGGGCTTCTGGATGAAGTCGTAGGCCCCCCGCTTGAGAGCCTGGATGGCGGCCTCGGTGGTGGCATAACCCGTCATCAGGATCGTGAAGGCCTTGGGGTCCACCGCCTGGACGGCCCGGAGCAGATCCAGGCCCGACTGGCCGCCGGGCATGTTGAGATCCGTGAAGATCAGCGCGAAATGCCGCTGGCGAACCTGGTCCAGGGCCGCCTCCGCGCTTTCGGCGCCCGCGGCGTCGTAGCCCATGGCTTCCAGGGCCTCCACCAGGAGGGTCCGGAAATCGTGTTCGTCGTCGACGATGAGGACCGAGAGGGGTTCGACCATGGGATTCGGGGCCGGGGAAGGAGGCCCCGGGCATGGACCCCCTATCGGCAGCCCCGCGGGAGAAGCTGAAGAGCGGGCGTGCGATACCTCATTAACGTTTATTCATACAGCCGTTCGGCAGTGCGGCGCCGGGGCGTTCCCCCGCTGGCGGCCACGAAACGGCGAACGCCCAGCGCGATGGCCTCCACCACGCGCTTCCGGAAGGCTTCGTCCTTGAGGCGCCGCTCCTCCCGGGGATTGGAGAGGAAGGCCACCTCCACCAGGACCGCCGGCATGGCGGCTCCCCGGAGCACCACGAAGGGCGCCTGCTTCACCCCGCGCTGCTTGATGCCCCCCAGGCGGTTGAGCTGCACGAGGATGGATTCCGCCAGCTGCTCCGAAGCCCTCAGGTAGGCCTTCTGGGCCAGATCCTGGAGGATGTCCGCCAGAACCCCTTCGGGCCCCGGGGCCTCTCCGGCTCCGGCGTTCTCCAGGGCCGCCACCTCCGCCGCATCCGCATCGCCCTGGTCCAGGCTCAGGAAATAGACCTCCGACCCCTTGGCGGCCCGGGCCCGGGCCGCATTGAGATGCAGGCTCACGAAGAGGTCCGCCTCCTGGGCATTGGCCCAGCGGGCACGATCCCACAGGGGCACGAAGGTGTCGTCCTCCCGGGTCATCAGCACGTCGAAACCGGCCTTCTCCAGGAGGGGCCGAAGCTTCCGGGCCAGGTCCAGGGCCGCCTCCTTCTCCTTCAGGCCCGTGCGCCCCAGGGCGCCCGTGTCTTCGCCGCCGTGTCCGGGATCCAGCACAACCTTGATCCGGGGCGGGGCCAGGGATACCTCGGGTGTTGAGGTCTGCCCCCATGCCAGTAGGCTGATGGTGAGGGCCAGGATGGCCCTCGGGAGTTTCGGAATGGCCCAATCCGTCAAAGGCACGCGTGACCTGCTCGGCAACGAGATGAAGTGGTTCCAGCGGATCGAGGATACCGCGCGGCGGATCTTCCACCGCCATGGCTACGAGGAAATCCGCACGCCGATCCTCGAAGAGATCGACGTCTTCAAACGCTCCGTGGGCGAAAGCTCGGACATCGTCAACAAGGAGATGTACGACTTCGTGGACAAGGGCGGGCGCCATGTGGTGATGCGCCCCGAGAATACCGCCGGCGTGGTGCGAGCCATGATCCAGCACAAGCTGCTCGCGACCAGCGATCCCCGGCTCCTCTACTACATCGGACCCCAGTTCCGGTACGAGCGCATGCAGGCAGGCCGCTACCGCCAGTTCTGGCAGATTGGCGCCGAAAGCTTCGGCGTGGCCACCCCCGAAAGCGAAGCCGAAAGCCTGGTGATGCTCTTCGACTTCCTGAACGAACTGGGCCTCAAGCACCTGAAGCTCTCCATCAATTCGGTCGGCACCCCGGAAAGCCGCCCCGCCTTCCAGGCGGCCTTCCGCGCCTTCTTCGAGGCCCGCCAGGAAGCCTTCTGCGGCGATTGCCACCGGCGCATCGCCCAGAACCCCCTGCGGGTGCTGGACTGCAAGGTGCCCGGCTGCCAGACCGCCCTGGAGGGGCATCCCCGGATCACGGACCACCTCGACGAAGCCAGCCGCGCCCATCACGCCCGCCTGAAAGTCCTGCTGGAGGCCCTGGGCGTGCCCTACGAGGAGAATCCGCGTCTGGTGCGGGGCCTCGACTACTACACGCGGACGGCCTTCGAGGTGCTGAGCGCGGACCTGGGCGCCCAATCCGCCCTGCTGGGAGGCGGGCGCTATGACGGCCTGGTGAGCCACCTGGACGGCCCGCCGACGCCGGCCTTCGGCTGGGCCATCGGCCTGGACCGGCTCGCGTCCCTGATGCAGCAGCTCCACGGCGATGCCCCCGCCCCCCGACCCGCGCTCCTCATCCCCCTGGGCGAAGCCGCCGCCCTGGAGGCCATGGCCCTGGCCCGGAAATGGTGGGCGGAAGGCTGCGCCGTGCAGGTGGACACCCGCGGCCAAGGACTCAAGAAGGCCCTGCAGACCGCCAACCGCCTCGGGTTCGCCCGCGCCCTCATCCTGGGGGATGGCGAGCGCGAGCAGGGCGTGGTGGCCGTCAAGGATCTGGCCGCGGGCACCCAGGAAACCTGGCCCCTCGATCAGGTTGCGCAGCGATTGTCCACCGTCTGAACCTCCCGACCGGAGCCCTCCATGAAGGATCCCGCCCCCCATCCCGGCTTCCCCGTTTCCGCCACCAGCATGCTCATCGCTGCGGCCCGGCGGCACCTGAAGCAGGTGATCTCCGGCTTGGTGGAGCCTCTCGGCCTCACCCCTCACCAGTTCTGGGCCCTGCTGCTGCTGCGTGAGATCGGCCCCCAGACCCTAACGGATCTGGCCAGCCACATGTGGCTGGACCACCCCACCACCTCCCGGCTGGTCCACGCCCTGCAGGACCTGGGCTACCTGAGCATCCAGCCCCACCCCCAGCAGGGGCGGCGGGTGCTCATCCAGATCCTTCCGGAACGGCAGGCCGAAGTGGATCGCCTGGCCGAACAGGCCGAGGTCTTCCGATCGGAGCTGGAGGCCGGAGTCACCCCCGAGGAAAAGGCGGCCTTCCGCGAGATGATGCGCAAGCTCCTGCTGAACCTCGAAGGCCTCCAGGCCAAGTACCGCGGCCACCGACGGGACGACCTGTAGCCTACCTCTTGTCACGAGGCTAGAATCGGCACCACCCTTCGGCCGCCGCCGGGGGAGCGTCCTGGGAGCCTTCATGCACCGTGCCCTCCTCGCCCTGCCCCTGTGCGCCACCTTGCTGTCCGCCCAGGCCCCCGGGAGCCGGGGACCCGCCGCCACACCGATCCGCACGGCTCCCATCGAGGCCCGCACCCTGGAACAGACGGTGGCCTTCTCGGGCTCCCTGGCCTCTCCGGAAGATGCGACCGTCGGCGCCGAAGTGGAAGGCCGCGTGGTGGCCATCGCCGCGGACCTGGGGGATGCCGTGGGCCGGGGGCGGGTGCTGGCCCGCATCAATCCCGACGAATACCGTTTCCGGCTGGAGCAGGCGGAAGCGGCCCGGAAGGAGGCGGAAGCCAACCTGACCCGAGCCCAGGAGCTCTCCAAAGAGGGCATCGTCTCCCCCAAGGACCTCGACAATGCCCGGGTTGCCGCGGCCCGCGCCAACGCTGACGCGGATCTGGCCCGCAAGCGCTTCGCGGATACCGACGTGAAGGCGCCCTTCGCAGGTGCCGTGGCCCAGCGGCTGGTGAGCGTGGGGGAATACGTGAAGGTGGGCCAGTCCCTCTTCCAGGTGGTCATGACGAATCCCCTGAAGCTCACGGGAGAAGTGCCCGAACGCCACCTGGGCCAGATCAGGCCCGGCGCGGCGGTGCGCCTCCGCCTGGATGCATTCCCTGGCCAGACCTTCAGCGGCACCCTCACCCGGGTCGCCCCGGCCATCCAGGTGCAGAGCCGCGCCTTCCGGGTGGAAGCGCGGATCCCCAACCCCAAGGGCCTCCTGAAGCCCGGCGCCTTCGCCGGAGCCAACGTGGTGGTGGGACGCGATACGGGCGCACTGGTGGTGCCCGAGGCCGCGGTGACCGTCTTCGCCGGCGTGGCCAAGATCTTCGTGATCGAAGGCGGCGTGGCCCGGGAACGGCGGGTGACCGTGGAACGCCGCCTGCCCGATGGCCGGGTGGCCCTCAAGGGTGAAGGTCTGCGCGCAGGCCTTTCCGTGGCCGTGGCCGGACTGGCGCGGCTGGGCGATGGCGTGGCCGTGGCCGTGCAGCCCTGAGGCGACCGTGAACTTCGCGTCCATCTTCGTCCGCCGCCCCGTCTTCGCCACCATGGTGGTGGCCTTCCTCACCGTGATGGGGCTCCTGTCCTACCGCAAGCTGGGCGTGGACCTCATGCCCAACGTGGATCTGCCCACCGTCACCGTAAGCACGATCCTGCGGGGCGCCAGCCCCGAGGAGATCGAGGCCCAGATCACCAAGCCCATCGAGGATGCCGTCAACACCTGCTCGGGCATCGATGAGCTGCGCAGCGTGAGCCGCGAAGGCGTGTCCTCGGTCACCGTGCAGTTCGTGCTGGAACGTCCCAGTGCCGAGGCCATCCAGGATGTGCGCGACAAGGTGAGCGCCATCCTGAACCGCCTGCCCGAGGGCACCGAGCCGCCGGTCATCACCAAGTTCGACACCGACGCCATCCCCGTGGCCACGCTGGTGATCACGGGCCCCCAGAGCATGAAGGAGCTCACGGAGCTGGCGGACAAGACCGTGAAGGAAGGCGTGCAGAGCGTCGATGGCGTGGGCCAGGCCTACCTGGTGGGCGGCCAGAAGCGGGCCATCAACATCTGGCTGGACACCGGCGCCCTGCGGGCCCGGGGGCTCACGGTGCAGCAGGTCCGCGAGGCTCTCGCCGCACAGAACGTGGAGATCCCTTCGGGCCGGGTGGACCGCCAGACCTCGGAGCAGGTCCTCCGCACCATGGCCCGGGTGAGCCGCGTGGAGGACTTCAACAGCCTGGTCATTGCCAGCCGGGGCGGCGTGCCCGTGACCCTGGGCGAGATCGGCCAGGCCGTGGACGGACTGGAGGAGCCCCGCAGCCTCTCCCGCTACGATGGCGACAACGCCGTCTCCATCGTGGTGCAGAAGCAGAGCGGCACCAACACCGTGGAAGTGGTGGACCGCCTCAAGGCCCGCCTGGGCCGCATCGAACGGAACCTGCCCCCGGGCGTGAAGGTGCAGGTGGTGAGGGATGGCTCGGTCTTCATCCGCAGCTCCATCGGCGAGGTGAAGCTGCACCTGGTGCTGGGGGCCATCCTGGCCTCCATCGTGGTGCTGGCCTTCATGGGGAACTGGCGCTCCACCCTCATCGCCAGCATCGCCATCCCCTGCAGCCTCATCGCCACGTTCACGGTGATGAAGGCCCTGGGCTTCACCCTGAACAACTACACGCTGCTGGGCCTGGTGCTGGCGGTGGGCATCGTCATCGATGACGCCATCGTGGTGCTGGAGAACGTGTACCGGCACATGGAGGAACTGGGCAAGAGCGCCTTCCAGGCGGCCCTGGACGGCACGAAGGAGATCATGCTGGCCGTGGTGGCCACCACCTCGTCGCTGGTGGTGATCTTCCTGCCCCTGGCCTTCATGCAGGGCCGCATCGGCCGATTCTTCTTCTCCTTCGGCATCACCGTGGCCGTGGCGGTCATCTTCAGCCTCATCATCGCCATCGTGCTCACGCCCATGCTCTGCTCCCGCTTCCTGAAGGCGGGCAGCATGGCGGGCCACGGCCACGAGGGCGGCACGACCCTGAACCGCTGGATCCACCGGGAGTACGCCCGCCTCGTGCGCTGGGCCATGGCGCGCAAGCGCACCGTGCTGGTGATCGCCGCCGCCTGCATCGCCGCGGTGTTGCCGCTCTACGGACTGCTGGGCAAGGACTTTCAGCCCCTGGACGACCGGGGCGAGTTCAACCTCTATGTACAGACCCCGCCGGGCTCCACCCTGGCCTCCAGCGATGCGCTGATGCGAAGGCTGGAGGCGGAGATCGGCAAGCTGCCCCACGTGCGCCACATGCTCACCACGTTGGGCGATACGGGCAGCGGCAATGCCGACGTGACCCAGTGCAACCTCTTCGTCTCCATGGATCCGCTGGGCGAACGGAAGCTCTCCCAGTTCCAGGTCATGGCCCAGGCCCGCAAAGTCCTGCAGGCCATGCCAGAACTGCGCGGCGCCGTGCAGCCCGTGGGCGATTGGGGCGGCGGCGGGGGCCAGTACCAGTTCAGCTACGCCATCCAGGGGCCGGATCTCCTCAAGCTGGACGAGCTGTCCCAGCGGGTGATGGCGCGCCTGCGCACGGAACCCGGCTTCGTGGATGTGGACACCAACCAGGCCTCCCGAAAACCTGAGGTCCAGGTGGCCATCGACCGGGCCAAGGCCGCGGATCTGGGCGTGCGGGCCACAGACATCGCCAATTCGCTGCGCTACCTGGTGGCGGGCGAACGGGTGGGCAAGTTCCGGGAGGGCGCCGAGCAGTACGACGTCTGGATCCAGGCCCGGCCCGAGGACCGGGACCGGGAGGAATCCCTCTACCAGATCGAAGTGCCCTCGGCCCGCGGAACGACCGTACCCCTGGCAAACCTGGTGCGCCTCCAGGACGACATGGGCCCGGGCCAGATCAACCGCATCAACCGCCTGCGCCAGATGACGGTGGTGGCCAACCTGGTGGACCTCCCCGTAGGCACCGCCCTGGAAAAGGCCCAGGCCATCGCCCGGGAGGCGGACCTTCCGCCGGGCTACCAGACCTTCGCGCTGGGCCGCGCCCGCAGTTTCAACGAGACCTACCAGAACTTCGCCATCGCCTTCGCGCTGTCCTTCGTCTTCATGTACATGATCCTGGCGGCTCAGTTCGAGAGTTTTCTGCACCCCGTCACCATCCTGCTGGCCCTGCCGCTGGCGGTGCCCTTCGCCCTGGTTTCGCTGCTGCTGCTGCGGGAGAGCCTGAACATCTACAGCATCATCGGCCTCTTCATGCTGCTGGGCATCGTGAAGAAGAACGGCATCCTGCAGGTGGACTACACCAACACCCTGCGGGATGCAGGTCTGGCAAGGGACGAGGCCATCTTCAAGGCCAACCTCGTGCGCCTGCGGCCCATCCTCATGACCACCGTGACCCTCATCGCCGGCATGATCCCCATCGCCCTGGGCCAGGGTCCTGGCTCCAGCAGCCGCGCCAGCATGGCCAAGGTCATCATCGGCGGGCAGGCCCTGAGCCTGGTGATCACCCTCCTCATCGTGCCGGTGGCCTACGCCCTCTTCGACGATGCCGGTGCCTTCTTCCGCAGCGAGCTGCCCGCCGGACTACGGGCCCGCCAGCGCTGGGCCCTGGCCTTCGCGGCATCGGGCGCCGCCCTGGGCCTGTGGCTGTTCCTCCAGGCGGCCGGTTTCTTCGTGGCCCTGGGCCCCGTACTCGCCTGGACCGCCCACACCCTCCTGGCCCTCGGCGTGGCCTTCCTGCTGCTGGGCGTTTGGCTCCACCACCGCCACAACCTTGCGGTTCCGGCCGAGGGCGTCACGGAGGGCTGACGGCCGGCATCCTTCCAGCATCCCGGAGGCGCCCAATGCGCACCCTTCCCTTGTTCCTCGCCCTGGCCCTCGGAGCGCCCCTCGTGGCGCAGGCTCCGGCCGCCCCGGCTGCGCCCGCAAAGATCCACAAGGTGGAGAAGCTGTCGGACCGGGCCTACGCCATCTTCGGCCAGGGCGGCAACATCGGCCTTTTCGTGGGCGACCAGGAGGCCGTCCTGGTGGATACCCAGTTCGCCCGCCTGGTGCCCGGCCTCTTCGAGGCCATCGCCTCCGTCACCGACAAACCCATCCGGTTCCTGGTGAACACCCACCACCACGGCGACCATGTGGGCGGCAACGCCCTGGTGGCCTCCAAGGTCCAGGCCATCATCGCCCACGCCAACGTGCGCCGCCGCATGGAAGCCGAGCAGGCAAAACTGGATCCCGCCCAGCGGGGCGGCCTGCCCACCCTCCTGCTGGGCGAGAAGGATTCCGCCAAGCCCGCCCGCCTGGACCTCAGGCTGCCCGGCCTGGAGGTGCACATCGTCCACCGCAGCGCCGCCCATACGGACGGCGATCTGATCCTGGGCCTCCCTGGGGATCGCGTCATGCACCTGGGCGATTTGATGTTCCTGGGCATGCTGCCCTTCATCGACGCAAAGGATGGGGCCGGATCCTTCAAGGGTCTGGTGGACACCGTCGCCTGGCTGGCCTCCTGGATCCCCGAGGACGTCAAGGTCATCCCCGGCCACGGCCCCCTGTGCGGCAAGAAGGAGGTGCTGCGCTACCGGGACTTTCTGAAGGCCCTCCAGGCCCATGCGGCGGCCCGCCCCGGCACGAGCAGTGCGGATCTGGCCGCCAGCTTCGATGTGGCCGCCTGGCCGGAATGGAAGCCCACGGCCACCTTCGTGACCTGGGAGACCCTCTTCGATGCGGTCACGGAACGCGGACCTGGAAGGGTGGTGCGGCCATGAAGCTCGTCTTCCTGGGTGGAAGCCTGCGCCCTGCCTCCCTCAACCGCCGCCTCCTTCAGCATCTGGCCCGTCAGGCCGAGGCCCGGGGGCACTTCATCCAATGCTTCGTGGGCGAGGACCTCCGCCTGCCCCTCTACGAAGACGACCTGCCCACGCCTGCCGTGGTCCTGCGCATGGCCGAAGCCTTCCGGGAGGCCCAGGGCGCCGTGATCGTGAGCCCCGAATACAACGCGGGCATTCCGGGTCATCTGAAGAACGCCGTGGATTGGCTTTCGGTCCAGAAGCCGAGCCCCTGGACAGGGCTGCCCGTGCTCCTGGCCGCAGCATCGCCGGGCGCCTTCGGCGGCAGCCGAGGCCTGATGACCTGGCGGGCCACCCTGGCCAACCTGGGAGCCTGGGGCGCCCCCGGCGCCCTCACCATCCCAAGGGCACACGAGGCCCTGGATGCCGAGGGGGCTCCGGTGGAGGCCCGATACGCCCAGGAAGCCCTCCGGGTGCTGGAGGGCTTCCTGGAATCGGCCGCCCGCCTCGACCGCGGGTGATCAGCCCTTGAAGAACTTGGACAACCCACCCAGGAACCCGGCGGATTCCGTCTGGGCCAGGGCATCCAGCTCCCCCGCATCCAGCCACATGCCGCCGCAGGTGGGACACACATCCACCTTCACGCCCCGGAACTCCGTCTCCACCAGCTCGGAGCCATCCTTGGGACAGCGCATCCAGTGCAGGTCCTTGAGTTTCTGCTTTTCGGCTTCGGCCAGCCGCGCGGCTTCCTCCTGGGCGGACTTCTTCTTCCGCTCCAGTTCGAGCCGGGCGAAGTATTCCTCTTCCTTGGTGGCGGGTTTCACGGGCATGGCTGTCGTCCTCCGCGCCCCCTAGGATGCCCGAGACCGGCGCGCCGTCCAGTCCCCGCCCTTGAGCGGCCCTGCCCCCCCTGCGATCCTGGAAGGCTATGAGACTCGACCGCCTCGCCAACTTCCGCCGCACCCACCGCAACGGGGACCTGCGCCTCGACCACGCGGGCCAGACCGTGCGCCTGCTGGGCTGGTGCAAGCGCATCCGCAACCTGGGCAGCCTCGTCTTCATCGATCTGCGGGACCGCTGGGGCGTGGTGCAGCTCCGGGCGGAGGAACACGAGGTGGCCCCGGAACTGCTGGAGCGCCTCCGGGCCGTGCGCAGCGAGTTCGTCCTGGCGGCTGAAGGCGTTGTGCGGGAGCGGGAGAGCAAGAACCCCAACCTGCCCACCGGGGACATCGAGGTGGACCTCACCGCCCTGCGCATCCTCAACACCGCCCAGACGCCGCCCCTGCCGGTGGACGACGCCGGGCAGGAAGCCAACGAGGACCTGCGCCTGAAGTACCGCTTCCTGGACCTGCGCCGGGAGAAACTGCAGCGGAACCTCCTGCTGCGCAGCGAAGTGGCCAACATCACCCGAGCCTACTTCCGCCGCCAGGATTTCGTGGATTTCGAAACGCCCATCCTGGGCCGTTCCACCCCCGAGGGTGCCCGGGACTACCTCGTCCCCAGCCGCGTGCACCCGGGCCAGTTCTTCGCGCTGCCCCAGTCGCCCCAGCTCTACAAGCAGCTGCTCCAGGTTTCGGGCTTCGAGCGCTACGTGCAAATCTGCCGCTGCTTCCGCGACGAGGACCTGCGGGCCGACCGCCAGCCGGAGTTCACGCAGATCGATGTGGAAATGAGCTTCGTCGGCCAGGAGGATGTACAGGCCATGATCGAAGGCCTGATGGTGGAACTGGCGCCCCTGGCGGGCCAGACCGCCGTGGCGCCCTTCCCGCGCCTGCCCTACAAGGACGCCATGGAATGGTACGGCTCCGACAAGCCGGACCTCCGCTGCGCCGTGAAGATCCAGGACGTAACGGCCCACTTCGCCCAGAGCGATTTCAACCTCTTCCGGGCCGCCGCGGAAAGCGGAGGCCAGCGCCGGGTGCGCGGCCTGTTCTTCGCCGGGGAGCAGGCGGGAGCCTCCAGCCGCAAACAGCTGGACGAACTCCAGGACACGGCCAAGCACCTGGGCGCCGGGGGGCTCCCCTACGTGAAGTGGGGCAAGGACGGCCTCTCCAGCTCCTTCAAGAAATTCATCACGCCGGAGCTGGAAGCGGCGCTGAAGGAGGCCTTCGGCGCCCAGGGCGAAGGCCTGGCCGTTTTCGCCGTGGGCACCGACGACCAGACGTCCAAGGTGCTGGGCGAGCTGCGCCTGCGCCTGGCGCGGGCCTTCGGGCAGCTGGACACCTCCCGCTTCGCCTTCCTATGGGTGGTGGACTTCCCCCTCTTCCAGTGGGATGAGGAATCCGGCCGTTTCGTGGCCTGCCACCACCCCTTCACCAGCCCCCATCCCGACGACCTGGACCTGCTGGAGACGAACCCCGGCGCCTGCCGCGCCGTGGCCTACGATCTGGTGCTCAACGGCTACGAGGTGGGCGGCGGGTCCATCCGCATCCACGATGCGGACACCCAGAGCGCCATGTTCCGCGCCATCGGCATCGACGAGGTGGAGGCCCGAGAGAAGTTCGGCTTCCTGCTGGATGCCCTCAGCTACGGCGCCCCGCCCCACGGCGGTCTGGCCCTGGGCCTGGACCGCCTCGTGATGCTGCTGGCCGGGGTGGACAACATCCGGGAAGTGATCGCCTTCCCCAAGACCGCCCAGGCCCGCTGCCTGATGCAGGATGCCCCCAACACCGTGGATGCCCGCCAGCTGCGGGACCTGCGCATCCAGATCGAACAGGCCCAGCAGTACCGGGCCGGGGTCATGTTCTTCGAAACGGTGCCCGCCGAAGCCCAGGCGCCCCTCAAGGCCCTCCGCACCCTCACCATGGCCCAGCAGCCCTCTTCCACCAGCACCCTGGTGCTGGATGGCGAAGTGGTGAAAGTGGAAACCACCCGCATCCCGGGCTCCTTCCCGGAGTGACCACCCTGCGGCACCTCGCCACCGGCATCCTTCGGGAGGCCGGTTGGTCCCTGGAGCCGCCGCCCCTCCTCTGGTCTCCACGACTGACTCGCTGCGCGGGCCTTTTTGTGGTCGAAAAGGACCGCCGAGGAACCTGGCATCCCGAAATCCGCCTTTCCATCCCGCTCCTGCGCCGCCGGGACCGCCCCTGGCCCGTGGCCGTCTGCGGGTGCTGGTGCCGGGATCCCGAAGCCGTGGTCCGCCGCATCCTGGAGCACGAACTGATCCACCACAAACTCTGGTGGGAGGGCGCCAGCGACTGGGGCCACACCGAAACCTTCCGCCGTCTGGCCTGGGAAGCCTTCGGGCATCAGAGCATCACCCACGGGATCGGCTCGGAGAACTGACCCAGGAAAACCCGGGGTTCATCCACCTCCAAAGGCCGAACACCGCCCCAGGCGAAGCCATGCCCGGGCCCCGATCATCCCCAGATCCAACCTGGCCATACAGGAGTCAAACCAAAGACGATGCATGACCATCCAGGCATCTTTTTATTCTTGCGCGGAACCTTCCAGTGCAAGATAAACATCTTCTCTTGCGCTCTCCAACCATGGACCCTATGCTTCAACGTTCGCCCAGCAGTCATGAATCCCTTTAATGAGCGCTGTGACAAGCATCACAGGCTGTGCATTTCGCTCCTCCTATTCTGAAATATCCCATTTCTCGTGGAGCCACCGTGAAACCGACCGCATCGAACGAACCCGCGCCCCTCCGAACCCTGGGTGAACGCATCAAAGCGGTCCGCTCATCCTGGGCGTGGTCCCAGGAGGAGATGGCGGACGCTCTCCGCGTGGACCAGGCTTCCATCTCCTTCTGGGAGCGGGACAAGATCAAGCCCAGCGGCAGCGCCATGGTGGCCCTGGCCGCCCTCTTCCGCACCAGCGTGGAAGCCCTGGAAACGGGCACCAGCTTCGTGGTGCCCGACCCCCCGAGTCGGCAGCCCACCCCTCGCCGGGCCGAACGGGAGATCCCCCGCAGCGTCAGCCTGCCCCTGGGCCATGAAGAGCCCGTCCAGATGGTGGATCTGGTGAACGGCACCACCCGTGGCAAGCAGCTCTCCGAAGCCATGATGGACCTCGCCCAGGCCGTGAAGGATGGCCGCAAGGTCTGGGTGGTGATGGAATAACGCCCCACCCACCTGCCCCATAAGCCCCCGGATGGCTCCGGGGGCTTTTTTGCACCCGGGGGTTGACGGGGCGCCCAATCTACACAAACCTTAGTAGACATTTTTGTGTAGAAGGTCCCATGACCCAGCCGCCCCGCCCCACCGATGTGGAACTCCGCCTCCTCCAGGCGCTCTGGAGCCTGGGCCCCGCCACGGTGCGCCAGGTCCACGAGATGCTGTGCGCCGACCGGGAGCTCACCTACACCGGCGTGCTCCGGATGCTCCAGGTCATGCATGAGAAGGGGCTGGTGCGCCGGGATGAATCGTCCCGATCCCATGTGTACGAGGCCGTCCTGCCTCGGGAGACCACCCAGCGGGGACTCGTATCCGACTTGCTGTTCCGGGCCTTCGCCGGATCCGCGAAGGATCTGGTGCTGGCCGCCCTGAAGACCGGCACCGTGTCGGCCCAGGAGCGGGCCGAGATCCAGGCCCTGCTGGCCGCCCCGGAGGAGCCATGAGCCTCTTCGACCATCCCCTTGTGCCCGCCTTGGGCTGGACCCTGCTGCACAGCCTCTGGCAGGGCCTTCTGGTGGCCGGGGCCACAACCCTGCTGCTGCGCGTGGCCCGGGGCGCCACCCCCGGCACCCGCCACGCCCTGGCCGGGATCGGCCTCTTCCTGTGCTTCCTCGGTCCGGCCCTCACGCTTGCGCACCTGTGGCCCGCTGAAGCCGCCCTTCCCGCACCGTTGGCTTCGTCCCTCGCCTCCCTCGCCCCTCCGGCAGGCGTGGCGGGGTCCTTGGCGCCTGCGGGGCCGACCCTGGCGGATCGGATCCGTCCGGCCCTGCCCTGGATCGTGGCCGCCTGGAGCCTCGGGGCGCTGGTTGCGTTGACACGCTTGGCCGCGGGCTGGGCCTGGCTCCATCGCCTCCGGCGGCGGGCCCTTCCGGCTTCCCCCGACTGGGAAGCCCGCCTCGCGCGCCTGGCCCGGCGCATGGGCCTCCGCCGGGTTCCGGGCCTCAGGCTTTGCGGAACCCTGGGCGGCCCGGTGGTCCAGGGCTGGTGGCGCCCCGTGATCCTCATGCCCCCGGCCCTGCTGCTGAACCTGGACGCAGGCTTGCTGGAAGCGCTCCTGGCCCACGAACTGGCCCACCTGCGCCGCCACGACCCGCTGGTGAACCTGATCCAGAGCCTCTGCGAAACCCTGCTCTTCTACCATCCCGCCGTCTGGTGGCTCTCCGCGCGGGTCCGCCAGACCCGGGAGGAGGCCTGCGACCACCTCGCGGCCACGGCCATCGGCGAACCGCGGCGCCTGGCCCTGGCCCTTGCCGAGCTGGACCGGTTCCAGCTCCCCGCCCCCGCCCTGGGGGCCCACCAAGGAGACCTCATGACCCGCATCCGAAGGCTGCTCCAGCCTCCCCCACCGCGGCCCCTGCTGGGCGGAGCCCTGCCGGCCGTCCTCACAGCCATCCTTCTGGCCCCCTTCACGGCCCACGGGGCTCCACCCGCCCCGGAACCGGCTCCCGCCCCCATCCTCGTCGCACCGGACCGCCTGGCCGAGGTGGATGCCCTGGCCAAGGAGCACGGGTTGGATCCCCACCTGCTCCGGGCCATGGCCTGGGCCGAAAGCCGCTTCGATCCCGCGGCCCGCAGCCCGCGGGGGGCCATGGGCCTGCTCCAGGTGATGCCTGAAACGGCCCGGAAATACGGCGCCACCCGGATGGACGATCCCGCCGACGTGGCCGCCGCCGGCGCCCGCTACCTGAAGGCCCTGCTGGCCCGCTACCCGGGCGATGTGGCCAAGGCCGTCGCCGCCTACAACTGCGGCGAGGAGGCCCTGGACGCCGGGCGGATCACCGAGGAGGCCACCCGCTACCGGGCCCTGGTGCTGAGGCTGTACCAGGCCCGGGCCATCCAGCCGGAACCCGCGAGGTCACCTTCGGCGGCGGAGGCCCCCAAGGCCGGACCCCGGAGCTTCCTGTGGGCTCGCAAAGCGGATCGTTTGACCCTCAAGGGATCCCTTACCCGACCGGAGCTCCAGCAATGGTTGGCGGACCACTGGAACACGCTCTTCGTGGAGGACGCAGAGGACCGCCGGGTTGAGCAGGGACTGAAGCCCCTGCGCACAGGGGAGAAACCCGCGCTCCACCTGGACCTGACAGATGCGGCTCCCCGCGATCTGATGACATTGCTGACCCGCGATGGCTGGCTACCCGACCCAGGGACCGCGGCCTGGAAGGCGCAGATGCCCGCAGCCACCCTCTCCGGCCATCTGAAGCGCAACCCCGACGGGACCTTGGACCTGCGGTTCGAGGTGGTGGCGCTGGGAGGCTATGACCTGGTGATCCAGAATGCCTCGGGTGCCGAGATCGGCCAGATCATATCCGGCTCCCAGGCCTCTGAAACCCCCGTGCTCCGAGACCGCTCCCTCCCTCGGGTACGTCTCGAAGCTCACCAAGGAGCGCTTCGCATCCGAGCCACAGAGCATGGAACCGGACGCTGGGGGGAGACTGCCGTTCCCTTTGAAGGCACCGAAACCACCTGCTGGATCCGCATCGACCAGCCTGCCCGGTAGCTTCAAAGGATGGCGGAGGTTCCTGACCTCCGCCATCCCTTGAACGTCAGTACTCGAACGTGCTGCCGCCGATGAACTCCCGCAGGATCGAGGTGTGGGGCACCTCGTCGGGGAAGAGGGGGGCGAACATGCGCAGGAACTGGAGCAGGCGGTAGGCTTCGCCGAAGGCTTCGTCGTCCTGGCTGACCTCCAGCAGGAAGCGTTCCGCGTACATCCGCAGCACGGCCGGCTCGTAGATCAGGGTGGAGTTGAACATCACATCTGCGCTCTCCTGGAACGGGAAGATGTTGTGGCGCTCCCCGCGCAGCACCGAGTGCCACATGTTCAGGGTGCGGCTGGCGCTGTGCCCGCGGGTTTTGCGGTCCCGGACGATGCGGCGGATCAGGCGCACGTCGGTGGTCATGATCCGGTTGTGGTTGTCCAGGCTCAGCTGGGTAAGGGCGCTGATGTAGATCCTCAGCTTGTTCTCGGAGGGCACGGCCTCGGTCAGCTTGGGGTTCAGGCCGTGGATGCCCTCTACGATCAGGATGTCGTTGGGACCCAGCTGGTAGGTCTCGGTCTTCGCGGAACGGTTGCCGGTGAAGAAGTCGTAAATGGGAACCTGCACCTCGCGGCCCGCCAGGAGCTGTTCCATGTGCTGGTTGAAGAGGGCCACATCCACGGCCTCCAGGCATTCGAAATCAGGCTTGCCGTCTTCGCCCAAGGGCGTCTGGTCCCGCCCCAGGAAGTAGTTGTCCGTGGAGAGCGCGATGGGGCGCAGGCCGTTCACCCGGAGCTGCACCATGAGCCGCTTGCTGAAGGTGGTCTTGCCGGAACTGCTGGGGCCGGCGATGAGCACGAGCCGCACCCGGTCCCGCTGGGAGGCCACGATGTCCGCGAACTGCGCGATCTTCTTTTCGTGGAACCCTTCGGCGATCTTGATGACTTCGCCGATCTCCCCACCGAGGCAGGCCTGGTTCAGCTCACCCACGTTCACCACGCCCAGGATGCGGTTCCAGTCCTTGGTTTCCTTGTGGATCTTGAAGAGGTGGGGCTCCTCGCCCCGCTGGGGCTCGGCCGCCCGCTGTTCCGGAAAACGCAGCACGAAGCCCGGAGCGTAGGAGATCAGCTCAAAGTGATCCACGAAGCCTGTGGAGGGCACCACGGGTCCGTGCTGGATGTCCTTGAACACCCCGCAGCCCACCAGGCGCACTTCGATCCAGCGGGTGGTGTCGAGGAGCTTGACCTTGTCCTCGTACCCTTCGCTGCGGAAGTATTCCCGGGCCTCCTCGCTGGTGATGGTCTGACGCTGGAAGGGCCGATTCTCCGACACGATGAGGCGCATGCGGGCCTCGATCTCCGCCAAGTGGTTCTCAGGCAGCGGCGTTTCGGAGTGGAGGTCGAAATAGTAGCCTCCGGCCAGGGACTGCCCCACAACGATGGTGGCTTCGGGGTAGAGCTCCTCCACCGCCTCGAAGAGGATCAGGCAGGCGCTCCGCCGGTAGACCGCCGTGCCTTCGCGCTGGTCATAGGTCACGGGGGTCACCCGGCAGGAGTAGCGCAGCGAAGTCTCCAGGCTCACCAGATGCTGGTTGAGCTTGGCCGCCAGAGGCCGCCCACCCTTCCGGGGCGGATAGCGCTTGAGCAGTTCGCCGATGCATTCCCCGGCCTTCACGGGCAGCCGCTGGCCTTCCAGAAGGACCTCGATGGTGTGGGACATGGAGCCTCCAAGGGGTGGCTTCCATCCTCCCACAACCCGTCTCAACGCTTGAGCACCTGACGGATGGCCGCCACCACCTGATCCTGGTCGGCTTCGGTGAGCCCCGGCCACAGGGGCAGGCTCAGCAGGCGGTCGCCGCTCCACTCGGAATGGGGCAGGCCCTCCGGCGGAAGGGCCTGCGGGTTCTGGGTGTAGTAGTCCCGGTAGAAGGCGTGGATGTGGGCCGGGCGGTAGTGGATGCCGGTGCCGATGTTCTCGTCCTTCAGGGCCTGCACGAAAGCGTCCCGATCCAGGCCGACCCTTTCCGGCTGGATGCGCAGCACGAAAAGATGGAAGCAGTGGCCATGAACGGCATCGCCCTCCCAAGGCAGCACTAGCCCATCGGTGCCTTTCAGCAGCTCCAGGTAGCGACGGAAGAGCACCCCGCGCCGCGCATTGAACCCGTCCAGCTTCTTGAGCTGATGAAGTCCCAGGGCCGCCTGGATGTCCATGAGGTTGGCCTTGCGCCCCGGCTCCATCACTTCGGTGTGAGGGCTGCCCTCCTTGGAGAACCGCTTCCAGGCGTCCTTTTCGATGCCGTGGAAGCGAAGGCGCTTGGCCCGATCCAGAAGGCGATCATCGTGCAGCACCAGGGCGCCGCCTTCGCCCGTGGTCATGTTCTTGTTGGGGTGGAAGCTGTAGACGCTGGCCACGGAGCGGGGATCGCTGCCCACCTTCCGACCGCCGTGGTGGGCCCCCATGGCCTGGGCCGCATCCTCCACCACCCAGAGCCCGTGCCGTTCGGCCATCTCCCAGATGGCCACCATGGGCGCCGGCAGGCCGGTGAGGTGGACCGGGATGATGCCCCGGGTGCGGGGCGTGATCCGGGCCTCGATCCGCTCCGGGTCGATGTTGAGGGTTTTCGGATCGATGTCCGCCAGAACCGGGATGCCCCCCTGCAGCACGATGGTGTTCAGGGTGGAGGCCCAGGTCATCGAAGTCGTGATCACCTCATCGCCCGGCTGAAGCTCCAGCAGTTGAAGGATGACCTCCTGGGCAGCGGTGGCGCTGCTGAAGGCCAGACAATGCTTCACGCCGTTGTAGGCCGCCAGCTCCTCCTCGAAGCGCGCCGCCTTGGGGCCCGTGGTGATCCATCCGGAGTTCACGGAGTCGATGAATTCCTCGATCTCCTCCGGCCCCACCATGGGACGGGTGAAGGGCAGAAACGTTTCGCGGCGCTGGTAGGTCATGGGATCCATCCGAACCCCAGGCTACCGTCAGGCGATGGGCACCGTCAGGGTCATGGCCGTGCCCTGGCCCAGGCCCTCGCTGTGCAATGCGATGGTGCCGCCCATCATTTCCATCAAATGCTTGCAGATCACCAGACCCAGCCCGGTACCGCCGAAGCTCCGGGCGTGGCCGCCCTGCGCCTGAACGAATTTCTGGAAGAGCTTGGCCTGATCCTCGGGCCGAATGCCCAGCCCCGTATCCACCACCTGGACGGTGACCTGCCCGAAGCCCCGCTCCACCACCACCTGCACGGAGCCTTCAGGGGTGAACTTCAGGGCGTTGGAAAGCAGGTTGAGGAGCACCTGCTTGAACCGGCCGGGATCCACCACCACCTCCGGCAGTTCCTGGAGACCCTCCGGCCAGACCAGCGCCACCCCTTCGGCCCGTGGGTAGGCCGTGGCGATGGGCTTCACCTCTTCCACCAGCACATGGAGGCTGAAGGACTCGGGATGAACCTGCATGCGCCCGCTCTCGATCTTGGCCAGATCCAGGATGTCGTTGAGCAGGTTGAGAAGGTGCTTGCCCGAAGCGTAGGAATCCTGGAGCATGCGCCGCCTCTCGTCCTCATCCTCGTACAGCTCGTCCAGGACCAGGCGGGTGAAGCCCAGGATGCCGGTGAGGGGCGTGCGCAGTTCGTGGCTGGTGAGGGCAAGGAATTCGCTCTTGAACCGATCGGCCTCCCGCAGCGCCGCATTGGCCTTTTCCAGTTCGGCCGTCTTCTCCCGGAGGGCGTCCCGCTGCTTGCCCAGATCCCGGAAGAGCCAGGCGTTGTAGATGGAGACCGCCACCTGGCGCTGGAGGATGGTGAGGCTGTCCTGCTCCTCCTCCAGCGAGGTCCCCGCGTCCAGGGCCAGCACTGCGAAGCCCATGAGGAGGAGCTGGTGCTCGAAAGGGATGAAGTAGAGGGCCGCATCCGGCGAAACCTTGAGGGCTCCCAGGGGCCCCTCCGTGACCCCCGCATCCAGCCACTGGGACTGGAAGAGCACCAGCGGCTGGTCCGGAAAGGGGTTCGGAGCGGGCAGCGCCAGCCCCGACCAGACGGCACGGGGCACGCCGTGGCCCACCCGGGGCTGGTACGCGCTGCCTTCATCCTCCAGGATCCAGACCGCGCAGGCCTTGGCGCCGAACTCGCGGACGAACACATCCAGCAGCACGCTGGCCACCTGGGTGGCCTTGGGGGTGGCCGCCAGGATCTCCGCCACATGCTGGAGCACGGTCATCTGGTGGGTGCGGCGGCTCAGGCGGACCCGCAATTCGTTCAGCTCCGCGGCCTGGCTGGAGACCTGGCGCTGCAGCTGAACCATCTGGGCCAGCACTTCCGCGCTGGCAGTGGCACCCTGGCCGGGCCCTGCAGCGGGGCCGCCCGGCTTGAAGGGATTCATCGCCGGGCCGCCGGGCTTGAAGGGAGGGTTGCTCATCGGGATTCCAGAGGCCACTTTTAGCATGCCCGGGCAGCGAGGCATTGCAAGCGACCAAGGCGCACCCAACAATGGCCTGTTTCGGGAACACGATGGCCTCGCATGCCCTTCAGACACCCCGCGTCGAGCGCCTCGTCTTCTGGGGCGTCGCGGCTCTGCTGCTGTTGCAGGTGGGGTTCTGGATCAGTGTCCAGTTCCGGGAATCCAACCGCCTTCTGGCCGCCCGAATCGCCCAGATGCGCGCCGCCCGCGCCGAGGCCTGGCAGTTCGACTCCATGGGTCTCCTGAGGATCAACCTGCCCCGGCTCCCCAGCGAAGGGCCCGGCGTGGTGGTGGGCCTCCTGCCGGACACCCGCAGCCTGGAAGACCGCATCCGGGCCATCGAAGCCCGGTTTCCGGAGGTCGTGGTGGTCAAGGAGCCCGTGGACCTGGATGATCCGGTGCTCCTGGCGGACCAGACGGTGTTCATCACCCTGCGCCGGGAGCTGCTGGAGCGCATGGAGGACGAGCGGATCGGAGCTCTCATCCGAGCAAGCCTCCAGGCCCTGGTGCTGCTGGCTGCGGTGTTCCTGGGGCTGACCTACATCAACCGGAAGCTCAACACCGAAATGGAGGTGATGCTCCGCCAGCGGAACTTCCTCGCCTCCGTGACCCACGAACTCAAGACCCCCATCGCCAGCCTCCGGGTGTGGATGGAAACAGTCTTCGATCGCCCCCTGGAGGCGGACCAGCGGAGCCGCATCCGCGCCTTCATGGATGGTGATCTCCAACGCCTGGCGGAACTGGTGGGCAACCTGCTGGAGGTGGCCCGGGCGGAAGCTGGGCGCCTGGAGCTCAGCCTCGAAGCCGTGGATCTGGCGCCCTGGCTGCGCAGGGTCTGCGAAGCCATGGACCAGCGCCTCGGGAGCGGCGCCCTGGGACTGCGCCTGGACGTGGCAGAGGGCCTCCGCGCACGGATCGATCCCAATTACATGGGTTCCGTGGTGGAGAACCTCCTCTCCAACGCCTTCAAGTACGCCCCTGTGCCCCGGGAAACGCGAGTGACGCTGGATGCCGATGGCGAAGACATCGTACTGGTGGTTTCGGACCGGGGCCACGGCATCGCTTCCAAGGACCTTCCCCGGATCTTCCAGCGGTTCTCCCGCCTGGGGGATGAGATGACCCGCAGTGTCCCGGGCACCGGGCTGGGCCTCTTCCTCTGCCGCGAAATCGTGCGGGCCCACGGTGGGGAAATCCGCGCGAGCAGCCGCGGGACGGGGTGCGGCACCACCTTCACGGTGCGCTTCGGCCGAGTGGCACGGTAGGATTTCCGGATGGACAAAGGTGCTGTCATGACCCCAGAGCGGACGCCGGAGTCGGAACTCATCGCGCGTTCGCTCGAAGGGGATGGGGACGCCTTCGGAAAGCTGGTGGAGCCCTATCTGGGGCTCTTCGCGGCGGGCATCCAGCGCATCCTGCAGGACCAGCTGGATACCCAGGACGCCCTGCAGGAGGCCCTCCTCGCCATCTACACCCAGCTCCACCGCTTCCAGGGCAAGAGCAAGTTCAGCACCTGGGGCTACCGGGTCTGCCTCAACGAGGCCCTCATGTTGCGGAGATCACGAATCCGCCGACGGGAGGACACGCTGGATGATTTCCTGCCACGTTATGCGCCGGACGGGCATCTCATGGGCAAGGACGGCCTCAGGGATCTCAGCCAGGAGGCCACGGCACTTGAGAATGTGGAGCGTCAGCAAGTCCGGCAGAAGGTTCAGGAAGGCCTGAACCGCCTGTCGGACGACCAGCGCGCCGTGTTCGTTTTGAGGGACCTGGAAGGCATGGATACCGAAGAGGTGGCAGAGATGCTGGGGATCAGCCGCGGGCTGGTGCGGCAGCGTCTGCACCGGGCCCGCTTGGGCCTTCGGGGGATCCTGGCTCCCTTCGTCCAAGGGGGAACTGCGTGAGCCTGCTCTGGACCTGCCGGGACGTCATCCCGCTGCTCACCGAATATGAAGAGGGCACCCTCTCCTGGTACCGCCGTCTGCGTCTGCGCCTTCATCTGATGGTTTGCCCGGAGTGCCGCCTGCTCCACCAGGAGCTCAAGGGCATACCGCCCCTGGTGGAGGAGCTCACCCAGCCGGCCACCCCCGACATGAAGGCGCTGGCCGAGTCCGCCCTTCGCGGTGCCCTGGCGCGCATCAGCCAGGCTCCCGTTGCCCGGACTGCCGCAGGCCCGGTGCCGGCGGACATCCAGAAGATCATGGGTGAAGGCCAGGACCAGACCCTCCGCCTCCTGGAATCCGTCCACCTCGCCCTGGCCCAGGGCAAGGGAACCGAAGCGGAGCCCTACCTGCCAACCCACGTCATGGCCGAGCTGCCCCATCCCGATCGCTGGACCTGGCGCCGACGCGGTTCTGCCCGAGTGGCCACCCTGGTTGAGGGCGCCCCGGGCCAGCCCAAACTGTCCATGCTGGTGGCCCCCAAGGGGTACCAGACCCCGCGGCACACCCATGAAGGTTCGGAAACCATGCTCATCCTTGATGGCGTCATCGAGGATGGAGACCGGGTGTTCCGCACGGGCGCATGGCTGCACTTCGAGAACGGCTCCAGCCACGCTCCCGTGATCCTCAACGACGAGTGCTGGTGCCTTGTTCGGGAAGTGGGGACCTCGCGTTTCCACGGCCCCTTCGGGTGGTTCCAGCGCCTGTTCGCCTCGTGATCGGGGGCTGAATCCCCCTCCACCCGGAACCTTCAGGCGGAATGGTTCATTCCCGCGGATCCCGCCAGGACACCTTCACGCAGTCGGGCCTGATCCAGAACGCCCCGGTCCAGCACCAGGGAGGTCAGGAGCCCGACAGGCGTGACATCGAACGAGGGGTTCCAGGCCGGGCTGGCGGCGGCCGCCCAGGCCTGCCCCCCGAAACCCCGGATCTCCTCGGCATCGCGTTCCTCGATGGGGATCTGCGAACCGTCGGCGCAGGCTGGATCCACGGTGGTCCAGGGAGCTACGGGGTGGAAGGGCACCCCATGATGGGCCGCCTGGACCGCCAGCCCGTAGGTGCCCACCTTGTTGGCCGTATCCCCATTGGCAGCGATGCGGTCCGCCCCGACGAAAACCCGCTGGACCCGGCCATCCCTCATGAGAAGGGCCGCCATGCTGTCCGTGATGAGGGTGTGGGGGATCCCCAGGCGCCCCAGTTCCCAGGCGGTGAGGCGGGCTCCCTGGAGCAGGGGGCGCGTTTCATCGACCCAAACCTGGGACACCTTGCCTTGTTCCCAGGCCCTGCGGATCACCCCCAGGGCCGTTCCGATCCCTGCGGTGGCCAGAGCCCCGGCATTGCAGTGGGTGAGGAGCGCCTCGCCGGGCCGCACCAGGGCCGCGCCGAGCACGGCCAGGCGTTCGCAGAGCGCGACATCCTCGTCGAAGATGGCCTCGGCCTCCCGCACCAGGTCTGCTGCGCCCCCGCCCTGGGCCATCACTCCACCCAGGCGATCCAGGGCGTTCATGAGGTTCACGGCCGTCGGCCGGGCCCCCCGCAGGGCCAGACGGGCCGATTCCAGCCCCCTCGATCCGGCGCCCCCCTCCGCCCAGCGAGCCAGACAGAGGGCCGCAGCCACGCCGATGAGGGGCGCGCCGCGCACCGCAAGCCGGCGGATGTGCCCCACCATCCGGGCCGGATCGTCCCCAGGCAGCCAGGCCTCGACCCCGGGCAGCCGGGTCTGGTCCAGCACTTCCAGATGTCCGGACCGCACCCGCAATGCCAGGGCTTCAAGATCCTTCATGGCCGCCTCACCTCAGACGCGGGCCCAGACCGGCCCGCAGATTCTTCAGGGCCTGCAGTTCCGATTCCGGCAACGGACGGGCCCCGCCCAGAGCTTCAGCCGCCAGAAGGATCTGGGCCACATGCTCCACCCGCTCCAGCCCGTCACAGGCCTCATTGAGCGTTTCCCCCCAGGCCACGGCACCGTGGCGGGCCAGCAGCACCAGCCGATGTCCTGGCAGGAAGGGCGTCACGCTCGCCGCAAGTTCCGGCGTGCCGGGGCGGGCATAGGGCGCAACCGGAACCCCCCCGGTGGCCAGAAGCACTTCCGGCAAGGCCTCGCAGGGCAGGGCCTCGAGTTCGGGCCGCGCCAGGGTCCAGGCCGTGGCCGTGGGCGGGTGGGCATGAGCCACGGCACGGGCTTCGGGGCAGGCCTGGTAGATGGCCCGGTGAAGCTGGGCTTCGGAACTGGGTGAACCCGAACGTGCCGTTCCATCGGCTTCCAGCAGGATCAGGTCCCCGGGCCGAAGGCGGTCCTTGTTGATCCCCGAGGGCGTCATGAGGATCCGACCCGCCTCCATGCGCACGGAAAGATTGCCGTCGCCCGCAGCCAGGAGGTTCCGGGCATGCAGGCGACGGCAGGCTTCGCAGATGGCTTCGCGGGGATCCGGAGCCATCAGCGCTTCAGGGCCACCTTCTCGGCAGCGGCCAGCTCAAAGGAGACGGGCTTGGCCGCGGACATCTTGATGGCGGTTTCCGCGGTGGCCGCAGCGGCAGCCGTTCCAGCGGCCGCACCGATGGCCGCGCCACCCAGGGCGTGGTCGCCCTTGTTCTTCTTGTCGGAGAGCACGCCCACCAGGGCGCCCAGAGCGGCAGCTCCACCGATGATCTTGGCGTTCCGCTCGCCCCGCTTGTCGCCCACCACCAGGTAGGTGCCGGTGCTGACATCCGCACCGCCCACGGAGGTGAGCTTGATGCCCAGGCCGCCGTTGCCGCTGGAAAGGCGTCCGGCAGGCACACTCTGGGCCACCACGCCGCTCACAGGGGAGCCCGCCTTCCAGACCGTGGTCCCGTTCACCACCACATCGCTGGCCAGGCTGCCTTCCCAGGCATCTCCCGCCTTCACGGTTTCAGTGCTGAGGTCCTTGGCCAGGGTCACTTCCAGCTTGGTGCCGAGGGGCACGTCCACGAGCACAGGCTTGGGCGTGTCCTTGGGCTTGGGGGTGGTCGCAAGGTCCTGGGCTTCCTTCTTCTTGGCCTCGGCCCGGCGCTTGGCCTCGGCGATCTGCCGCTCCAGGGCCTTCTGCTGATCGGCCGCAAGCTGTTTCATGGCCTCGGCATCGGCGGTCTCGGCAGCCTTCCGCTTCTCGCAGCCCAGCAGGCCCGCCACCAGGGCAAGGCCGGAAAGCACCGGAATCAGGTGGGTGCGTGCATGGTTCATGAATCCTCCCGTGGGGATTGGAAACCGATAGTATGACCGATGGCGCCAGAGGCTTGCCCGTGCACCCCAACCTCAACCCCCGCAGCGAAAGCGTACTGAAGACCCTCATCGAGGCCTACCTCGTGGAAGGCGAACCCGTAGGCTCGCGGCTGCTTTCCCGCCGCTACCCCGAGGCGGTCTCCCCGGCCACCCTGCGCAACGTCATGGCAGACCTGGAAGAGGAGCACCTCCTCGCCCAGCCCCACACCAGCGCGGGACGCATCCCCACCGAGCTGGCCTACCGCTGGTACGTGAACCGGTGGGTGCGCCCCGAGCCCCCGCATCCGGAACTGGGCGCCAAGCTGGAGGAAGCCCTGGAGGGCGCCGAACAGGATCCCGATCTCTGGCTCCGGCATGCCAGCCGGGTGCTGTCCGAAGTCATGGGCGGCATCTGCGTGGCCCTCCCCGTGCGCCTGGTGGGCAGCCGGCTGGTACGCCTGGAGTTCGTGCCCCTCGGAACCGACCGGCTCGTGGCCCTGTGGGTGGGCTCCGGCGGCGATGTGGAACACCAGGTGATGAGCAACCCCTGGGGATTCGATGCTGCAACCCTGACCGAACTGGGGAATTTCGCCACGGCGCATTTCGTGGGCCTCACCTTCGAATCGATGCGGCGGACCCTCCTGCAAACCCTCCGCTCCCAGGAAGGAGAGGCCCGGAACCTTCGCCAGCGACTCTCCGAGATCACGAAAACCATGCGGGAACCCCATCCGGCCACGGAGCCGCCCCTGATCGTGAGCGGTCTGCGGGAACTGGCGCGGATGCCTGAATTCGAGGACGCCCAGCGCTTCAAGGATCTGGTGGCCGCCTTCGAAGAACACGGCCGCCTGGCCCAGCTCCTGAACGCCTTCGCCGAAGCCGCGGCCCGGGAAGTGACCCTGCTCCTGGGCTCCGAGAATCCCTTTCTCGCAGGCATGCCGCTGGCAACCGCCATGCGCACGGTTCCCCTGGGCGGCCCCGAGGGCGCCACGTTCGCCTTCGTGGGCCCCCTGCGCCTGGACTACGTGAGGGTGGTTGGCGCCCTCACCTGGTGGTCCCAGGCCCTGGACCGGCGAAAGCCCGGCAGCGTTTGAGGGCGCGCGCCATTCGGCCTACAATCGGCGCCATGAGCCCCGATTCGACTCCCGGCCTTCCGGATCCCCTTGAGCCCCTGCCTCCCCGCGAGGATCTGACCGTCGACCTGGATGCGGGGGAGGTGGATGCCATCGATGATCTCCAGGCCTTCGCCGATGCCGTGGCGGAGGAAACGCCCGAAGCCCCCTCGCCCTCTGAAGCCGAGGGGGATCCCATGGACCGCATCCTGGAAGAGCTGGAGCGGGAGCTGGAGGAAGCCAACCAGCGGATCATCGAACTGGAGCGCCACGAATCCGACCACCAGGACCGCCACCATCGCCTGATGGCGGACTTCAACAACTACCGGAACCGCACGGCCCGCGAGATCCAGATGGGCGTGGAGCAGGCCGAAAAACGCCTCCTCCTGGAGATCCTTCCCGTGCTGGACAGCTTCGACCGATGCGTCGGGGCCTCCTACGCCACCATCGAGGACTTCCGCAGCGGGGTGGGCCTCATCCAGAAGCAGTTCCAGGATGCCCTCCGCCGCCTGGACGTTGCTCCGGTGCCCCTGGAACCCGGCGACCCCTTCGACGCCGCCCACGCCGAAGCCCTCACCACCACAGCCGACCGGTATCTTCCGGATGGCGCCGTGGCCACGGTTTTCGAGCGCGGCTACACCCTTCGCAACCAGTTGTTGCGCCCTGCCCGGGTGGTGGTGAACCACCACCCCGAAGGCGAACACGCCCCTGAACCCTCGGAGTAGCCCATGCCCGGAAAGCTGATCGGCATCGATCTGGGGACCACCAACAGCTGCGCCTGTGTGATGGAGGGTGGCGAACGCCGGGTGATCCCCAACCGCGAAGGCAGCCGGACCACCCCCACGGTCGTGGCCTTCACGGACAAGGGCGATGTGCTGGTGGGCCACATCGCCAAGCGCCAGGCCGTCACCAACCCCCAGCGCACCCTTTTCGCCATCAAGCGCCTGATCGGTCAGAAATTCGAAGATCCCAAGGTCGAGGAAGCCACCCGTCGGCTGCCCTTCCCCGTCACGAGGTCCAGCAACGGCGATGCCTGGGTGAGCGTGGGCGACCGCGACTACGCGCCACCGGAAATCACGGCCATCGTGCTGCGGGCCCTGAAGCAGAGCGCCGAAGCCTTCCTGCACGAGGAAGTGGTGGATGCCGTCATCACCGTGCCCGCCTACTTCAACGATGCCCAGCGGCAGGCCACCAAGGATGCCGGGCGCATCGCGGGCCTGAACGTGGTGCGCATCATCAACGAGCCCACGGCCGCAGCCCTGGCCTACGGCCTCGACAAGAAGGGACGCCGGGAGCTGCTGGCCATCTACGATCTGGGCGGCGGCACCTTCGACTTCACCCTGATGGAGATGAACGACGGGGTATTCGAAGTGCTGGCCACCAGCGGCGATACCTTCCTGGGCGGCGAGGATTTCGACCAGGCCATTCTCAACCTGCTGGTGGACCGGTTCCGCGAGCAGACGGGCATCGACCTCTCCAAGGACCGCATGGCCCTCCAGCGGCTCAAGGAGGCTTCCGAGAAGGCGAAGTGCGAACTGTCCACCCTCGACCGGGTGGAGATCCGCCTGCCCTTCATCGCCCAGGGGCCTTCGGGCCCCCAGCACCTGGAAGCGAGCCTCACCCGGGAGGAACTCGAGAACATGGTCCGCGCCCTTGTGGCCCGCACCCTGATCCCCATCGAGGATGCCCTGCGGGAAGCCCGGAAGGCCGCCACGGAAGTCGACCAGGTGATCCTCGTGGGGGGCCAGACCCGCATGCCGCTGGTGCAGGCGGTGGTGCGCGATTTTTTCAAGCGCGAGCCCAACCGCGAGATCAACCCCGACGAGGTGGTGGCCCAGGGCGCCAGCATCCAGGGCGCGGTGCTCACAGGCGAAGTCAAGGATCTGGTGCTCCTTGATGTGACGCCTCTCTCCCTCGGCATCGAAACCCAGGGCGGCGGCTTCGTGAAGATCATCGGCCGCAACAGCACCATCCCCCTGCGGGACAGCCGGGTGTTCACCACCGTGGCCGACAACCAGAGCCGGGTGGAAGTGCATGTGCTCCAGGGCGAACGGGAACTGGCGGAGTTCAACAAGAGCCTCGGGCGCTTCGACCTGGTCAACCTGCCGCCCCTTCCCAAGGGCGTTCCCCAGATCGAAGTGGCCTTCGACATTGATTCCAACGGCATCGTGCGAGTGTCCGCCAAGGACCTCATGACCGGCCTGGAGCAGAGCATGAACATCCGGCCCAGCTCCGGGCTGTCGGAGCTGGAGATCCAGCGCATGATCCGGGAAGCGGCCCAGAACGCCGAAACCGACCTCCAGCGCCGGGACGATTTGAAATACATCGCCAGCGCCGAAGGCCTGCTGTTCTCCTGCGACAAGAGCTTCGTGGAATGCGGCAAGTTCCTTAACGAAGAGGACCAGGGCCTGGTGCGGGACACCCTCAACACGGCTCGGCAGGCGGTGGCCAACAAGGACATCCAGGGCGTGAAAGCCGTGGAGGGGCGCCTGCTGGAAGTCCAGAAGCTCCTCACCAACGCGGTCCTGGCCGCCAGTGAAGCCATGATGAACGCCCTGGAGGGGGATGACCCCGCACGGCCCAAGGGGCTCAGGTAACCTGGAAACATGAAGCGCGACCACTACGAAGTGCTCGGCGTTGGCCGAGATGCGTCCCTGGATGAGATCAAGAAGGCGTACCGGCGCCTGGCCATGCAGAACCACCCGGACCAGAACCCCGGCAACAAGGAGGCCGAGGAGCGGTTCAAGGAGGCGGCGGAAGCCTACGCCGTGCTCTCGGATTCCGAAAAGCGCCGCCACTACGATCAGTTCGGCCACGATGCGCCCCAGGCCGGCGGTTTCCAGTTCGACCCCAACCAGTTTGCGGATTTCGAGGACATCCTGGGCCGGTTCTTCGGCGGCGGGATCTTCGGGGATTTCTTCGGCGGCATGGGCGGCAGGCGACGCCCGGGCCAGGGCGAACGGGGCTCGGACCTGCAGTACACCCTGCGGCTGGACTTCAAGGAATCCGTCTTCGGCGTGGACGCCAAGGAGGTGGAGATCCCCCGCCTGGAGGCCTGCGGCACCTGCCGCGGCAGCGGTTGCGCCGACGGCACCTCGCCTCAGACCTGCCCCCAGTGCCGGGGCCAGGGCCAGGTGGCCGTCCGGCAGGGTTTCCTCCAGATGTACGCCCCCTGCCCCCGCTGCGAAGGCCGGGGCATGGTCATTCCGAGCCCCTGCGCCGCCTGCCGGGGCGAAGGCCGGATCCACCGTCGGTCGAAGGTGAAGTTCCGCATCCCCGCCGGCATCGACCGGGGACAGCGCCTGCGCCTGGAGGGCGAGGGCGAGGCCGGCCGCTACGGCGGTGCCACGGGAGACCTCTACATCGTCTTCGACATCGCCCCGGATTCCACCTACGAGCGGGACGGCTTCGACCTGCACCGCCGCCTGGATGTGCCGTGGCCCCTGCTGGTCGTGGGAGGCAGCCATCCGGTGGAAACCCTGTATGGCACCGAACACCTGCGCCTCCAGGCCGGCACCCCCGCGGATCAGGTGGTCAAGGTGCCCAACGCGGGCATCCCGAAGCTTCGCGGATCCGGCCGCGGCGATCTCTACCTCCACCTGCGCGTGGAAGTGCCCCGGAAGCTCACCTCCGACCAGGAGCGGCTGGTGAAGGAACTCCTCGCCGCCTTCCAGGGCGAGGGCAATGCCGAGGATGAAGGCTTCCTGGCCAAGGTGTTCGGTTCCGACAAGAGCAAGAAAAAGGGTAAGAAGCGCAGATAAGCGGCCTTCGGCGTACCCTGGCCGGGCCCCCCGGAGAGGTTTCCATGCCCTTCGCGCCCCTGCCTCCTTCACCCCCCGCGATGATCATCCCCGCCGCGGTTCCCCTCGAGACCGCCCTCCAGCGCGAACTCGAGGCTGTGGTCGCGGACTACGGCATCCCAGGCGCCAGTCTGGTCATGCGGCTCCGGGATGGTCGGATGATCCGGTTGGCGGCGGGCTGGGCCGACCGGGAAGCGCGG
>MWBB01000002.1 GCA_002068835.1 Acidobacteria bacterium ADurb.Bin340
CGCCCAGGCTTCCCCCCAGGATCCCGCCCAGCTCCTCCAGTCCCTCCAGGGGGCTCAGCAGGGAGCGCCCATGCCGGGTGTTTCCGTCCAGGGGGTTCCCGCTGGACTGGGGGAGTCCCTGACCCGCGGGGGACGCAAACCTGTGGCGGGGGCCACGGAAGCGAAGGAACGCAAGCTCGATGAGGAATTGAAGGCGCTTCGGGCCCGGGATAAGGGGCCCCGGCGGTTCGCGTCGGACCTGTTCGAGACCCGGGAACTTTCCCCCCTGGGCACTGAGGGGGGGATCTCCGAGGACTATGTGCTGGGGGCCGGCGATGAACTCCAGGTGAATGTGTTCGGCAGCGCCACCTTTGAGGTGCCCGCCCAGGTGGATGGCCGGGGCGAACTGGTGATCCCCAAGGTGGGCGCCGTGAAGGTGGGCGGGATGACCCTGGGGCGCGCCCGTTCCGCAGTGCAGGCCAAGGTGGGCCAGAACTTCAGCCGCGCTTCGGTGGATCTGGCCGTGACCAGGCTGCGGGAGGTGCGGGTTTTCGTGCTGGGCGAGGTCTATCGCCCGGGCAGCTACCTGGTGCCGAGCCTCAGCAGTCTGGTGAACGTGCTGGGCCTGGCGGGCGGGCCCACCCGGGCCGGGAGTTTCCGGGAAATCCGCGTGGTGCGGGGCGGCAAGGTGGTCCACACCGTGGACCTCTACCCCCTGCGGGCCGAGGGCCTGGGCAACATGAACCTGGGGCTCCAGAACGGCGACACCGTCTTTGTGCCCCTGGCCTTCAACGTGGTGACCCTGGAGGGCGCTTTCGCCCGGGTGGTGGCCGCTGCGGATCTGGAGGCCGCCCAGGCAGAAACCCAGTCCGACGAGAACGAAGACCTACCGGAATCCCAGCGGAGCCTGCTGCGGCAGATCCGGCACCTCGAAACCCAGTTGGGGAAGACCGAGGCATCACCCGCTGCGGTGATCGCCGAGACCGGAGAGGAGTACCTGCCGCCAGCGCCCACGCTGAGCCCCAAGGAACGGATGGCTCTGGAGGAGCGCCTGGATCTCCTCAAGGACGAACTGAAAACCCTTCAGCGCATGGCCCGGGGCGACCACCGGGTGGAGCCCGAGGTCCGTCTGCGGTCCGAGTTCTCGGGGCAGGCCGGTTGGCTGGCCCGGTGGCAGGAAGGGGGCGAGGTTCCCGTCATGCAGTTCGAACTCCGCCCCGGCGAGACCGTGGCGGAAGCCCTGCGCTTTGGGGGCGGTTTCGCGGTGGAAGGTTTCGCCGGGCGGCTGAGCCTGCGGCGCCTGGATGTGGGTGGCCGGAAGGTGGCCCTGGATGTTTCCGTGGCCACGGCCGGGACTGTGGCGCTCCAGCGGGGCGATGTGCTGTCGGCCCTGCCGCGGCGGGACGAGGCCGACCGGGCCATCGAAGTGGCCGGCTGGGCCCGGGTGCCGGGCTTCTTCGCCCGAACCGAGGGGCTGACCTTGGGCGCCTTCCTCAAGCGGGATGGCCAGGTGTTGCCCGATACCTACATGGCCCGGGGCGAAGTGGTTCGCACCCACGAAGACGGCCGCACCGCCCTGCTGGTGTTCGATGTGGCCAAGGCCCTGGGCGGCGACCCCGCCCATGACCTGAAGCTGGAGGACCGGGACCGGATCACCCTCCATCGCATCGAGGATCTGCGGGTGCGCAAGACCGTTAAGGTGACCGGTCCCGTGAGCCGCCCCGGCACCTTTCCCTTCCACGAAGGCATGCGGGCCGCGGACCTCCTGTTCATGGCCGGTGCGCCGCTGCTCAAGGCCGACCGCTTCGTGGCGGAGCTGGCCCACACCCGGGACGGCAAGCCTTCCGAAGTGCGCAGCCTCGATCTCACGAAGCTGCTCAGCACCGAACAGGGCAGCCCCGTGGATCTGAAAGATGAAACCCTGAATCCCCGCATCCTGCCCTTCGATCAGCTCAGCATTTTCGCGAAGCCCGACTACCGGCCCCATCGCACCGTGACCGTCTCGGGCCAGGTGGCCCGGCCCGGTGCCTACAGCCTGGACCAGGATCGCGCCAGCCTGAAGGATGTGCTGGTCCGGGCTGGAGGGCTTACGCCAGAGGCCATGCCTGAAGGTGCCATCTTCCTTCGCAAGATCGGCAGCCTGGATCCTGAAAAGGTTCGGGCGGCGCAGTTGGCGGGCATCGAGGCCAAGGATCCGACGTCCGGAGGCATCAACGACATCCTCAAGCGTCTGTCCGAAACCAAGCGCCAGGGCAACACGGGGAAGCTCCTTGAAAGCCCCGTGCTGCACGGACTGGAGATGGGGAACATCAACCGCATGGTGATCCGGCTGACGGACATCCTGAAGGGCGATGCCGCTGCGGATGTGGAGCTGCAGGATGGGGACGAGCTCATCATCCCCCGGCGCACGGATGCGGCCTACGTGGTGGGCGAAGCCGCCAGCCCCTTCGCGACCTACAAGGTGAAGCCCGGAACCACGGTGCGGGAGCTGCTCCGCATGGCCGGCGGCACCACGCGCAATGCGGATCGCTGGAACATCCGCCTGCTCAAGGCCGACGGCCGGATCCTGGACTCCTGGGTCATGGGCAAGAAGGTGGAGCCGGGCGATGCCGTACTGGTGCCCCAGCGCTTCCGCCGCGACAGCTCCTGGCAGGAGAACCTGAATGCCCTCACGCCCTTGGCGCTGATCCTGAACGCCCTGAAGTAGTTCTGCTACCCAAGTAAGTTCGCGTCCCGCCTGCGGCGGGACGCGCCTTTTTCAGGGGAGTTCCACGCCACGTCCTTCTCGGATGCGGGCTTCAATGGCCGTGGTGCTGTGGCCCGGGAGGAAGGGCAGGATGGCCACCCGACCGCCCCGGGCTTCTACCACCTCGCGCCCCACCACGGTTTCGGGGGTGTAGTCGCCGCCCTTGGCCAACACATCAGGCTGGAGGGCGGCTATGAGGGCGAGGGGTGTGTCCTCCTCGAAGCGCACCACGGCATCGACGCTGCGCAGGCCCAGGAGGACCCGGGCTCGGGCCCGTTCATCCTGCAGGGGGCGTCCAGGCCCCTTCAGGCGGCGCACCGAGGCATCGCTGTTGAGGCCCACCACCAGGAAATCGCCCAGGGCACGGACCTCTTCGAGATACTGCACATGGCCGGGATGCAGCAGGTCGAAAACCCCGTTGGTGAAACAGAGGATCCTTGGCCGGTCCGGGAAGGCGGCCTGGAAACCCTCTGCGTTCATGAAGAAACGGTCCCGTGCGTGCATCCAAGTCCTTTGCTAGGCTGAAGGGTTGCGGCCCATCGGCTGCTGACACATCGAGGTTGCCATGCCGATCTACGAGTATCGCTGCGAAGCCTGCGGTGAGCGCGAGGAGAAACTGGAAGGCCTCGCGGCACCGGAGCAGCACGCCTGTCCCACCTGCGGCGCCTCCGAGGGCATGCGGCGGCAGGTGTCCCTGGCCTCGTTCGCGCTGTCGGGCGGGGGCTGGTACGCCCAAGGCTATGGGGCCGGGTCATCCCCGACCGCGAAGCCCGAGGCCAAGGCGGAACCGGCTCCGGCGAAGCCTGCCGGCGGGTGCTGTGGGGGATGCGCCTGCCACTGAGCCGTTCGTCACGGCACTTTTGCTTGACCCGTCAAGCGCTTTTGCTAGGATCGAAGGTTCCGGCCCTGTCAGGGCTGATCGTGTTCGTCCGATGTCGCCCCGTGCCGGGAAGCGACCGCTCGGGCCCCGGGCGCGGGATGGTCCCGCTGCCCCACCTAAGGAGCGTTGGCGTGCCAACCATCAACCAGCTCATCCGCTTTGGGCGGAAGACCTTTGAGAACAAGACCAAGAGTCCTGCTCTCGACTCTTGCCCGCAGAAGCGCGGCGTCTGCACCCGCGTTTTCACCACCACCCCCAAGAAGCCGAATTCCGCGCTTCGCAAGGTGGCTCGCGTCCGTCTCACCAACGGCATCGAGTGCACCACCTACATTCCGGGCGTGGGCCACAACCTGCAGGAGCACAGCATCGTGCTCATCCGCGGCGGCCGTGTGAAGGATCTTCCCGGCGTGCGCTACCACGTGGTGCGCGGCACCCTGGATGCCACCGGCGTGGCCAACCGCAATCAATCCCGTTCCAAGTACGGCGCGAAGCGGCCCAAGGCCGCCGCGGCCAAGAAGTAGCAGGGAGGACGACACATGTCTCGCCGTTCCACTCCCGCCAAGCGCGAAATCCTGCCGGATCCCGTCTACAACAGTGTGGTCGTCACGAAGTTCGTGAACGTGCTCATGGAGCGCGGCAAGAAGGCCACCGCCGAGCGCATCCTCTACAGCGCCCTCGAGATCGTCGCCAAGAAGACCGGCGAACTGCCCCTCGAGGCCTTCGAGAAGGCCCTCAGCAACATCAAGCCCGCCGTTGAGGTGAAAAGCCGCCGCGTGGGCGGCGCCACCTACCAGGTGCCCGTGGAGGTTCCCCAGAACCGCCGCCAGTCCCTGGCCATGCGCTGGCTGAAGACCTACTCCTCCGCCCGCGGCGAGCGCACCATGCGCGACAAGCTGGCCGGCGAGATCATGGACGCCATGAATTTCCGCGGCGCCGCGATCAAGAAGAAGGATGACGTCCACAAGATGGCCGAAGCCAACAAGGCCTTCGCCCACTTCCGCTGGTAGTTACCGATTGCCGAGGACGGGGCCGATCGCCGGATCGGCCCCGCCTTTTGCCCTGAGCATGTTTCCGGTTCTCTGACACCCCACCCAGGAGGCCTTTGTGGCCCGGACCATTCCCCTCGAGCGCTACCGCAACATCGGCATCATGGCCCACATCGATGCGGGCAAGACGACCACCACGGAGCGCATCCTCTTTTACACCGGCAAGATCCACAAGCTCGGCGAGGTCCACGACGGCGCTGCCACCACCGACTGGATGGTGCAGGAGCAGGAGCGGGGCATCACCATCACCTCCGCCGCCATCACCGCGGCCTGGACGCCTCTGACGGGCCAGTGGAAGGGCGTCGAGCACCGGATCAACGTCATCGACACGCCCGGCCACGTGGATTTCACGGCCGAAGTGGAGCGCAGTCTGCGCGTGCTGGATGGTGCCGTGGCCGTGTTCTGCGCCGTGGGTGGCGTGCAGCCCCAGTCCGAAACGGTGTGGCGCCAGGCCAACAAGTACCGCGTGCCCCGCGTCGCCTTCGTCAACAAGATGGACCGCACCGGCGCGGACTTCTATCGTGTCGTGGACATGATGCGGACCCGCCTGCACGCCAAGCCGCTGCCCATCCAGCTTCCCATCGGTGCCGAGGACCAGTTCCGGGGCGTGATCGATCTGGTGACCATGGAGGCCCTGACCTTCGCTGACGGCGACAAGGGCTTCAAGGTGATCAACGGCGAAATCCCCGCTGACCTGCTCGACGAGGCCAAGAAGTGGCGCGAGCACCTGGTGGAGATGGTGGCCGAGGCCGACGAAACCCTGATGGAGAAGTACCTGGGCGGCGAGGAGCTGACCGAGGAAGAACTCCGCAACGGCATCCGTCACGGCTGCGTGAACCTGGCCTTCACCCCCATGTGCTGCGGTTCCGCCTTCAAGAACAAGGGCGTCCAGCCCCTGCTGGATGCCGTGGTCAGCTACATGCCGAGCCCTCTCGACATCCCGCCCATCAAGGGGCATGACGACGAAGGCAACGAGGTGGAGCGCCGTGCCGGCGACAACGAGCCGTTCAGCGCCCTGATCTTCAAGATCATGGCCGACCCCTTCGTGGGCAGCCTGGCCTTCATCCGGGTCTACTCCGGCGTGCTGTCCGCGGGTTCTTCGGTCTTCAATGCCAACAAGGGGCGCCGCGAGCGCATCGGCCGACTGCTGCAGATGCACGCCAACAAGCGCGAGGACATCGACGAGGTCCGCACGGGCGACATCGGCGCCGCCGTGGGCTTCAAGGATGTCTACACGGGCGAAACCATCTGCGACGAGAGCAAGCCTGTGATCCTGGAGTCCATGGACTTTCCGGATCCTGTGATCCAGGTGGCCATCGAGCCCAAGACCAAGGCCGACCAGGAAAAGATGGGCCTGGCCCTCCAGAAGCTCAGCCAGGAAGATCCCACCTTCAAGGTGAACACGGACCAGGAGACGGGCCAGACCATCATTGCGGGCATGGGCGAGCTGCACCTGGAGATCATCGTCGACCGCATGCTGAGCGAGTTCAAGGTGGACGCCAACGTGGGCAAGCCCCAGGTGGCCTACCGCGAAACCATCCGCAAGAAGGCGGACGGCGAAGGCAAGTTCGTGCGCCAGAGCGGTGGCCGTGGCCAGTACGGCCACGCCAAGATCACCCTGGAGCCCAACGAGTCCGGCAAGGGCTACGAGTTCATCAACGCCATCGTGGGCGGTGTGGTTCCGAAGGAATACATCAAGCCCATCGACCAGGGCATCCAGGAAGCCACCACCTCCGGCATCCTGGCGGGCTTCCCGGTGGTGGATGTGCGCATCACCCTCTACGACGGGTCCTACCACGAGGTGGACTCCAACGAAATGGCCTTCAAGATCGCGGGTTCCATGGCCTTCAAGGCCGCCTGCGAAAAGGCCGGCCAGGTCCTGCTGGAGCCCATCATGGCCGTGGAGGTGGAAACCCCCGAGGACTACATGGGCGATGTGATCGGCAACCTGAACAGCCGCCGCGGCCGCATCGAGAACATGGAAGACCGCGGTGGTGTTCGCGTGGTTGCCTCCAAGGTGCCTCTGGCCGAGATGTTCGCCTACTCGACCACCCTGCGTTCCATGACCCAGGGGCGCGGCACCTACACCATGCAGTTCAGCCACTACGAGGAAGCTCCCCGGAATGTGGCCGAGGAGATCGTGGCCAAGGCCCGGGGCTCCCGCTAGGTTTTGAAACCGGGAGGCTTTTGGCCTCCCGGCTGATGTCCACAGCCCTCCGTGCGAGGGTGAGGCCGCACCACGTCCCCGACGAGGGCCTCCTGATACTTCCCCACCCGGCGCCCTTCGGGGCCCCGGAACCGAAAAAGCCATTGCGTTTGCAGTGGCTTTTGTTAATCTGATGGGCCCTGTCCCCGTTGACGGGACACCCCTTAATCGGGCGGTCAGCGCCCCACATCTATGGACGGCTTCGTCCGTCCCAATGGAGTGAGCATGAAGGACAACATTCGCATCCGACTGCGAGCCTTCGATCATCGTCTGCTTGACCAGAGCACCCGCGAGATCGTGGACACGGCGAAGCGCACCGGCGCGCAGGTGGCGGGGCCCATTCCCTTGCCCACGCGCATCAACAAGTTCACGGTGAACCGCTCCCCGCACGTGAACAAGAAGAGCCGCGACCAGTTCGAGGTCCGCACCCACAAGCGCCTCCTGGACATCCTGAACCCCACCCAGACCACGGTGGACACCCTGATGCGCCTCGACCTCCCTGCGGGTGTCGATGTGGAGATCAAGGTGTTCAGCCGTCAGGGCAACCGGTAAGGAAGGGGTGAAGCATGGCTAAAGGAATCATCGGCAAGAAGCTGGGCATGACCCAGATCTTCAACGAGAAGGGCCAGGTCGTCCCCGTGACCGTCATCCAGGCGGGCCCCTGCGTGGTCGTTCAGCGCAAGACCTCTGCCAGCGAAGGCTATGACGCCATCCAGATCGGCTATGTCGATCCCCAGGGCGGCAAGCGTGCCTCCAAGCCCGAGAAGGGCCACTGCGAAAAGCGCGGTGTGGCCCCCGTCCGCGTGCTGCGCGAGATGAAGGTCGAGGCGGAGAGCGCCCTGAAGGAAGGCGACAGCATCCTGGTCACCGAGTTCGAGGCGAAGGCCAAGGTGCATGTCACCGGCATCAGCAAGGGCAAGGGCTTCCAGGGCGTCATGAAGCGCCACAACTTCAAGGGCGGCCGTGCGACCCACGGCTCCATGTTCCACCGCGCCCCCGGCTCCATCGGCGGCTCGTCCTATCCCAGCCGCGTGTGGCCCGGGATGCGCATGGGCGGCCAGATGGGCGCCGAGCAGGTGACGGTGCGCAACCTCGAAATCGCCCAGGTGGACGCCGAGAACAATCTGCTGCTCGTGAAGGGTGCCGTTCCGGGCCCCAAGGGTGGCTATGTCGTGATCAAGCAGGAGGCTTGAGATGGCTGCATTCCAGCACCCCGTCCTGAGTCTGGAAGCCAAGCCGGTCGGCACCGTCGACCTGATGCCTGAGGTCTTCAAGCTCGAGGAAATCAACCAGCACCTGATGTGGGAAGCGGTCCGCCACTTCCTGGCCAAGCGCCGCGCGGGCACTGCCAAGACCAAGGACAAGTCCGAAGTCTCTGGTTCCGGCCGCAAGCTCTGGAAGCAGAAGGGCACGGGCCGCGCTCGCGTCGGCTCCATCCGTTCCACCCTCTGGAAGGGCGGCGGCACGGCCCATGGTCCGAACCCCCGCTCCTACGATTACGCCTTCCCCAAGCGCGCTCGCCGCGCCGCTCTGCGCAATGCCCTCTCCACCAAGATGGCTTCCGGCCAGCTGATGGTGGTCGAGGACTGGAGCGTGGAAACCCACAAGACCAAGGCTCTGGCCGCCACCCTCGCCAAGCTGGGCGTGGCTGGCAGCGCCCTCCTGGTGGGCACCGAGGCTTCCGAGAAGGCTCAGTTCGCCGCCGGCAACAATCCGCGGTTGAAGACCATCGAGAGCCTGGGCGTGAACGTCTATGACCTTCTGAAGTACGACCAGGTCGTCTTCTCCAAGGAGGCCATCCTGGCCCTCCAGGAAGTGGTGAAGCCATGACGAAGATTTTCGAAGTGATCCGCAAGCCCCTCCTCACGGAGAAGGGCCAGGTCCTGCGCGAAGGCAACATCCAGGTGTTCGAAGTGGCCCTTTGGGCCAACAAGCACCAGATCAAGGAAGCTGCTGAACTTCTGCTGCAGGCCAAGGTCAAGGCCGTGCGCACCGTCAAGGTGCCCGGCAAGGCGAAGCGTCTGGGCCGCTGGATCGGCCACACCAGTCCGATGAAGAAGGCCTACATCGAACTGGCGGAATCCCTCCCTGGCGAGCAGGCGTAGCGCCATCCTTCACAACCCGCGGGCGGACAAGGCTTGCCACTATCGCCCGCACCATTTAGGCAAGAGGAACCCATGAGCATCAAGCTGCTCAAGCCGACCACCCCGGGTCAGCGCGGGATGTCCAAGCAGGGCTTCGAGGAGGTCACCACTGACCGTCCCGAGCGCTCCCTGGTCGTCAAGCTGTCCCGCACCGGTGGCCGCAACAACAACGGACGCATCACCTGCCGCCACATCGGCGGCGGGCACAAGCGCCGCTACCGTGTCATCGACTTCAAGCGGAACAAGGTCGGCGTGCCGGCCCGGGTCGCTACCATCGAGTACGATCCCAACCGCAGCGCCCGCATCGCCCTGCTGATCTACGCCGATGGTGAGAAGCGCTACATTCTGGCCCCCGAAGGGCTGGAAGTGGGCCGCACCGTCCTGGCGGGCAAGGAAGCCGACATCCTGGTGGGCAACACCCTGCCCCTGCGGAACATTCCCCTCGGCACCGAGCTCCACAACATCGAGCTGAAGCCCGGGAAGGGCGGTCAGATCGCCCGCGCTGCCGGCACCTTCGCCCAGCTCGTGGCCAAGGACGGCGATTACGCCCAGCTCCGCATGCCTTCGGGCGAGATCCGCAAGATCCACCTGGATTGCTCCGCCACCATCGGCAAAGTGGGCAACCTCCAGCACGAGAACGTCTCGCTGGGCAAGGCGGGCCGCAAGATCTGGATGGGCATCCGGCCGACCGTCCGCGGCGTCGTGATGAACCCGGTGGACCACCCGCACGGTGGCGGCGAAGGCCGCACCTCCGGTGGACGGCATCCTGTCACCCCTTGGGGGCAGCCGACCCGCGGTCACAAGACGCGGCATAACAAGCGGACTGCCAAGTTCATCGTCAAGCGGATCAACTAGGGGAGGCACCTATGGCTCGTTCACTGAAGAAGGGCCCGTTCTGCGACGCCCACCTGCAGAAGAAGGTCGAGACCGCTCAGGCGGCCATGGACAAGCGCGTGATCAAGACCTGGTCCCGCCGTTCCACGGTTCTGCCGCAGATGATCGGCCTCACCATCGCCGTGCACAACGGCAACAAATTCATTCCCGTGTATGTGACCGACAACATGGTCGGCCACAAGCTGGGTGAGTTCTCTCTCACCCGCACCTTCAAAGGCCATGCCGGCAAGTCGGACGCCAAGGCGAAGGGGAAGTGAGATGAGCGAAATCGTCAGCACTGCGACCATTCGCCACCTCCGCGGTTCGGCCCAGAAGGCCCGCCTCGTGGTGGATCTCATCCGCGGCAGGCGCGTGGGGGAGGCCCAGTGGATCCTGGCCTCCACCAAGAAGTACGCGTCCGAGCACATCAAGAAGCTGCTTGATTCCGCCGTGGCCAATGCCATCGACAAGAACCCGGCCGTGAACCCCGACGAACTGATGGTCGCCAAGGCCTACGTCGACGAGGGCTTCCGGATGAAGCGCGTCCGCCCTGCACCCATGGGCCGGGCCTACCGCGTCCAGAAGCGCACCTGCCACATCACCCTCGAACTGGGTCGGGAGGAGTAGCCATGGGTCAGAAGGTTCATCCGTACGGCTTCCGCGTTGTCCACACGAAGAACTGGAAGAGCAAGTGGTTCGCCAAGCGTGAATACGCTGCTCTGCTGCATGAGGACCTGAAGCTCCGCAAGGAGCTGAAGGCTAAGCTCCACGGCCTCAACGCCATGGTGTCCAAGATCGATATCGAGCGCGCTGCCGACAAGGTGACGGTCCGCATCTTCACCGCCCGGCCCGGCATCGTCATCGGCCGCAAGGGCGCCGAGATCGACAAGCTCCGCGAGGATCTCCAGGCCCGCCTGAAGCGCCCCGTGAGCGTGGACATCCAGGAGATCAAGAAGCCTGAGATCGACGCCCAGCTCGTGGCCGAAGGCGTGGCCCAGCAGCTCGAGCGCCGCATCGCCTTCCGCCGCGCCATGCGCAAGGCCGAAGAGGCCGCCATGCGTTTCGGCGCCAAGGGCTTCAAGATCAAGGTTTCAGGCCGCCTCAACGGCGCCGAGATCGCCCGGACCGAGGACTACCTCTCCGGCCAGATGCCCCTGCAGACGATCCGGGCCAATGTCGACTACGGCTTTGCTGAAGCCCGCACCACCTACGGCATCATCGGCGTCAAGGTGTGGGTGAATGCCGGCGAAGCCGCCCCTGAAACCGTGAAGCGCTGAGGTAGCACCATGTTGATGCCTAACAAGGTCAAATACCGGAAGCTGCAGAAGGGCCGCACCCGCGGTGTCGCGACGCGCGGCAACGAGCTGTCCTTCGGCGACTACGGAATCCAGGCCATCGAGCACGGCTGGATCACCAACCGCCAGATCGAGGCCGCCCGTATTGCCATGACCCGCCACATCAAGCGTGGCGGACGCATCTGGATCCGCATCTTCCCCGACAAGCCGACCACCTCCAAGCCTGCCGAAACCCGCATGGGCTCCGGCAAGGGCGCTCCCGATGGCTGGGTGGCGGTGATCCGGCCCGGCAAGGTCCTGTTCGAGATGGAAGGGGTGGACGAGAAGACTGCCCGTGAGGCCCTGCGCCTGGCTCAGATGAAGCTGTGCGTGGCCTCCGAGTTCGTCTCCCGCACGCCGCCGGAAGAGTGAGGAGGACTGAGATGAACAAGAAGAACCCCTATAGCGATCTGCTCGCCAAGAGCCTCGATGAACTGGCCCAGCTCGAAGCCGAGCTGGCTGCCAAGCGCTTCACGCTCCGGTTCCAGCATGCCGTCGGCCAGGTCGAGAACACCGCCGAGATCCGCAAGACCCGCCGGGAACTCGCCCGGGTCAAGACGGCCCTCCGCCACAAGCTGGCCCAGTGAGGTGACCCATGAGCCTTGAAAACAAGATGATCCGCAGCGGCGTCGTGGTCTCCAACAAGGCCGACAAGACGGTTGTCGTCAAGGTGGAGCGCAAGTTCCAGCACCCGCTGTACAAGCGCACCGTCAAGCAGAGCAAGAAGTTCATGGCCCACGACGAGACCAACGCCTGCCAGATCGGCGATGTGGTCAAGATCGTCGAATCCAGGCCCCTGTCCAAGCAGAAGCGCTGGATGGTCCTCGAGATCGTCCAGAAGGCCGGCGAGTGAGGTAGCACATGATCCAGATGGGAACCATGCTCACCGTCGCCGACAACTCGGGCGCCAAGAAGATCTGCTGCATCCTGCCGCTGGGCGGCGGGGTGGGCAAGATCGCCCAGCTCGGCGACGTCATCACGGCTTCCGTGAAGGAAGCCATTCCCGGCGGCACCGTCAAGAAGAAGGCCGTGGTGCAGGCCGTCATCGTCCGGCAGCGCAAGGCTTACCGGCGGAAGGACGGATCCTACATCCGCTTCGACGAGAACGCGGCCGTCATCATCAAGAAGGACGGCGAGCCCGTTGGCACCCGTGTGTTCGGGCCCGTGGCCCGCGAACTCCGCGAGCGGAAGTACATGAAGATCGTCTCCCTCGCCCCTGAGGTGCTGTGATGGAGAACCAGCCTGTCAAGATGAAGCTCAAGAAGGGCGACGAAGTCCTCGTCATCGCCGGCAAGGACCGCGGCAAGCGCGGACAGGTCCTTCGCGTGATGCCCACCACCAACAGCGTGGTCGTGGCCGGACTCAACCTGATCAAGAAGGCCGTCAAGCCGAATCCGCAGACCGGCCAGGAAGGCGGCATCATCACGAAGGAGGCCCCGATCCACGCTTCCAACGTGATGCTGATCGACCCTTCCACCCAGAAGCCCACCCGCAAGCGCCCTGCTTGAGGACCGAAGGATTCCGCTTGGAATCCTTCGAGAAGCTGAGATAATGGAGATTCCGCCGATGGGACGCCATCGGCGGAATCCTTTGAAAACCCCGAGGCTGGGAGGAAACGGGCCGGACCGCCGGCTCCAAGCCCTCCCGCTCTCCCGAACCCGGCGGGCGTAGCCGCCCACCGGAAATGGAGGAAACCCAATGCCCACCAAGGCAGAGCCCCGCATCAAGGCTCGCTACACCACGGAAGTGGTGCCCAAGCTCAAAGAGGAGTTCGCGTTCACCAGCGTCATGCAGGTGCCTCGTCTCCAGAAGATCGTCATCAACATGGGCGTCGGCGATGCCATCCAGAACATCAAGGTCCTGGACGGCGCCGTGGAGGAGCTCACTTCGGTCTCCGGTCAGAAGGCCGTGGTCCGCAAGGCCAAGAAGAGCGTCGCGCAGTTCAAGCTGCGTGCCGGCATGCCCATCGCCTGCATGGTGACCCTGCGTGGCGAGCGGATGTGGGAGTTCTTCGATCGGCTCGTCAACCTGTCCCTGCCCCGTGTCCGCGATTTCCGCGGCGTGCCCACCAAGTCCTTCGATGGCCGCGGGAACTACACCCTTGGCCTGCGGGACCAGCTGATCTTCCAGGAGATCGATTACTCCAAGGTCGAGAAGCTCAAGGGCATGAACGTCACGTTCGTGACCACGGCCAAGAACGATGCCGAGGCCCGCGCTCTGCTGGCCCATCTCGGCATGCCCTTCCGGAAGTAGGAGGAGAACCCATGGCTCGCATCGCCAAGAGGTACAAAGACAGCGTCAAGCCCAAGTTCTCGGTCCGCCACCGGAACCGTTGCAAGGTTTGCGGCCGCCCCCGGGGCTTCATGCGCAAGTTCGAACTCTGCCGCCTCTGCTTCCGCAAGCACGCGCTTGCCGGTGAGCTGCCCGGCGTCCAGAAGTCCAGCTGGTAAGGGGAGGACACGATGTATACCGATCCCATCGCAGATTTCCTCACCCGCATCCGCAACGGCATCATGGCCGGCCACGATGCCGTGGTGATTCCGGCTTCCCGGATGAAGAAGAACCTCGCCGCCATCCTCCTGCAGGAGGGCTACATCCATGGCTTCAAGGCCGTGGAGCACGAGGGCCGCGACTACATCATCGTGAACCTGAAGTACGTGAAGGGTGGCGATCCCGTCATCCACGGACTCCGGCGCATTTCCTCCCCTGGCCTGCGCATCTACGCGGGCGTGAAGGAGATTCCGGAAGTCAACGGCGGTCTTGGCATTGCCATCCTCTCCACCCCGCGCGGTGTCATCACGGGCAAGGATGCCCGCAAGCACAACGTGGGCGGCGAGGTCCTCGCGCACATCTGGTAGTCCGTCCCGAACCCATTCCCAAGGATCACATCATGTCTCGCATCGGAAAGAAGCCCGTGACGCTGCCGAAAGGCGTCAAGGTCACTGTCAACGGGGCTGAGGCCGTCGTCGAGGGCGCCAAGGGCAAGCTGTGCTGCCCGGTCCCCAAGGGGATCAGCCTCGATGTCCAGGCCGATTCCATCGTTCTTGCTCGTGCCAACGACGAGGCGCAGACCCGCGCCTTCCACGGCCTGACCCGCGCCCTCCTCCAGAACGCCGTGACCGGCGTCTCCGAGGGCTGGAAGAAGGAGTTGGATGTCATCGGCGTGGGCTACAAGGCCTCGCTGGAAGGCTCCAAGCTCAAGCTTGAACTTGGCTACAGCCACCCCATCTTCTACGACGCTCCCCAGGGCATCACCCTGGCCGTGGAGAAGAACACCCACATCACCGTGACCGGCCATGACCGCCAGCTGGTGGGCCAGGTGGCCGCCGACATCCGGAAGTTCCGCAAGCCCGAGCCCTACAAGGGCAAGGGTGTCCAGTACACGGGCGAAGTCATCCGGCGCAAGGCCGGCAAGACCGGTAAGTGAGGTGCAGCATGGCCAATGAAATGAAGCTTCGCCGCGAAAAGACCAAGAAGCGTATCCGGGGCCGGGTGGCCGGAACCCCCGAGCGTCCTCGCCTTACGGTCTTCAAGAGCCTCAAGCGCATCTATGTCCAGGCGGTGGATGACACCCGCGGGGTGACCCTCGCGGCCGCCTCCAGCCTGGAGAAGGATCTCCGCGCCGATCTGCAGAACGGTTCCAACATCAACGCCGCCAAGGCGGTTGGGGCCCGCATCGCCGCCCGCCTTCTCGAGCAGGGCATCAAGGCCGTGGTCTTTGACCGCAACGGCTATGTGTACCACGGCCGCGTGAAGGCGCTGGCCGATTCCGCCCGTGAAGCCGGGCTGCAGTTCTGAGGAGGGGGCCAATGTCCATGGAATCGAAGAACGCCATTGAGACCTCCCAGCAGGGCGAGTTCAAGGATCAGGTCATCTACGTGGGCCGCGTCACCAAGGTGGTGAAGGGGGGTAAGAACTTCTCCTTCTCCGCGCTGGTGGTCGTGGGCGACGGCAGGGGCAAGGTCGGATTCGGCCTCGGCAAGGCTCTGGAAGTGCCCTCCGCCATCAAGAAGGGCATCGAGAGCGCCAAGCGCAACATGATCAAGGTGTCCGTCACCCCGAACGGAACGATCCCCCATCCGGTGCTGGGCCGTTTCGGCTCCGGCTCCGTGATGCTGAAGCCCGCCCCTGAGGGCACGGGCGTGATCGCCGGGGCGACCGTGCGCGCCATCATGGAGGCCGTCGGCATCAGCAACGTGCTCACCAAGAGCCTCGGCTCCTCCAATCCCCACAATGTCGTCCGCGCGACCTTTGCTGGGTTCCAGAACCTGATGGATCCCTACACGGTCATGACGAACCGCGGCATCGACCAGGCGGAGGCCTAACATGTCCCAGCTGATCGGCAAGCAGGTCGTCCTGACCCTGAAGTGCTCTACCATCTGCACCGTCCCCAAGCACCGCGCCTTCGTCCAGACCCTGGGCCTGAAGAAGGTCGGGGACACCCGCCAGTGCGAGTACACGCCCAACGTGCACGGCATCGTGAAGCGGATCCCCTACCTGGTCGAAGTCACGGTGAAGGAGTAGGCCATGAAGCTCAATGAACTGAGGCCCGCTGAAGGGGCCGTCAAGGACCGCAAGCGCGTGGGCCGGGGCAAGGGCTCCGGCATGGGCAAGACCGCCACTCGTGGCGAGAAGGGGCAGAAGAGCCGCCGCGGCTACAGCCGCCAGCGCGGTTTCGAGGGCGGCCAGATGCCGCTCCACCGTCGCCTGCCCAAGCGCGGTTTCACCAACATCTTCGCCCCTGTGACCCAGGAGATCGCTCTGTCCACCATTTCCGCCAATTTCCAGGATGGCGAAACGGTGACGATCGAAACCCTGCGGGAGCGTCGCCTCGTCTCTTCCAAGATCGAGCGCATCGTGGTGCTGGCTTCTGGCGAGCTCACGTGCAAGGTGACGGTGGTCGTGGACCGGGTCACCAAGGGCGCCCGGGAAGCGATTCTGGCCAAGGGTGGCGCCGTGCAGGACCTGGCCCCCCAGGCTGAGTAGGGCCGGGGACCATGGAGAAGCTCAGGCAGATCTTCACCAACCCCGAGCTGCGCAAGCGGCTGTTGTTCACGCTCGTCATGCTGGCGGTGTTCCGGCTCGGCGTTCATGTTTCCGTCCCGGGAGTGAATGCTGAGAACCTCTCCGCCAACCTCGGGAAGGCGGGCGATCTGCTCGGCGTCGTGGACATGCTGTCCGGCGGCGCCTTCAAGAAGTTCTCGGTGTTCGCCCTCGGAATCACGCCCTACATCACGGCCTCCATCGTGATCCAGTTGATGGGGGCCGTGATTCCCTCCATCGAGCAGCTCCAGAAGAAGGAAGGCGAAGCTGGACGGCAGAAGCTCAACCAGTGGACCCGCTACTTGACGCTTGTCCTGGCCTTTGTTCAGGGGATCGGCATCGCAAGCATCGCCCAGAACATGGGTCTGGATGTGGTCGCCAACCCTGGGCTGGGTTTCCGGCTGATGTGCGGATTCACCCTTGCCGTGGGCTCTGTTTTCATCATGTGGATTGGCGAGCAGATCACCGAGCGGGGCGTTGGCAACGGCGCATCGCTGCTGATCTTCGCGGGGATCATTTCCGGGCTGCCCAAGGCCCTGCAGACCATCGGCCAGATGTTCCGTGATTCGCTTTTCCCGGAACAGGCCGCAGGCGCCACGGCCCCTCCCGGCGTGTTCCTGCTGCTGCTGGCCGCGATGGCTGCGGTTCTCATTGCTGTGGTGCTTGTGGAAAGTGCTTTCAGGCGCATTCCTATCCACTATGCCCGCAGGGTGGATTCCTCCCGCATGGCGAGCCAGCGCAGCTCCTACCTGCCCCTGAAGGTGAACACCGCTGGCGTGATGCCCGTGATCTTCGCCAGTTCCGTGATCTTCTTCCCGGCCACCATCGCCCAGTTCACCAAGTGGGAATGGCTGGCCAAGGCATCGGGCTACATCAGCCCCCAGACGCACTTCTGGATCTACACGCCGGTCTTCATCGCCACCGTCATCTTCTTCGCCTTCTTCTATACGAGCATCGTCTTCAACCCCGACGAGACGGCCGAGAACATGAAGCGGAGCGGCGGCTACATTCCAGGCATCCGGCCGGGCAAGGAAACGAGCATCTACATGGACGGCGTGCTGTCCAAGCTCACCTTCGCAGGTGCCGTTTACCTTGGTGTGATTTCGCTGGTGCCCCTGGTCATTCTCAACAAACTGCCGGGCCTGAACTTCTACTTCGGCGGCACCTCCCTCCTCATCGTGGTGGGTGTGGCGATGGATTTCGTTTCCCAGCTGGAGAGCTATCAGGTCATGCGCCACTATGATGGTTTCCTGGAGCAGGGCCGCATGCGCGGTTCCCGCATGGCCCGGGCGGCTGCTGGAGCGCGAGGGCGATGAAACGCGCCCACGTCTTCCTTGGCCCCCCGGGGAGCGGGAAAGGCACCCAGGCCAAGCTCCTGGCTGAGCGATTCGCGTTGACCCACATGTCAACGGGTGATATTCTGAGAGATGCCGTCTCGAAAGAGACGGAGATTGGCCTTCGGGTCAAGGCCGTTATGGCCGCTGGCAACTTGGTGGACGACGACACGGTCAATGGGCTTGTCTTTGCGCGGCTGCAAGGCAAGACCACCGACGTGCTGTTCGATGGCTACCCACGAACCCTTCAACAAGCTGAAGCCCTCGCGGAATTCCTCTCCTCGCGCGGCCTCGAGCTGGGGCTCGTCGTGGACATCGAGGTTCCCGAGGCAGCCTTGGAAAGCCGGGTGGTGAAACGACGCGTGTGCAGCGAAAGCTCCTGCGGCGCCATCTACCACCTGGACCGCAAGCCCCCGAAGACGACGGGCCTTTGCGATCTGTGCGGAAGTCCCCTGAAGCACCGATCCGATGACACCGCCGAAGCCTTCAGGAGCCGAATGGAGACGTTCAACGCCACCTTCAAGCCCCTGCAGGCCTATTACGAGGGCAGTCCCAACTACCGGCTGGTGGACGGGTCCGGAACGCCGGACGAGGTCTACGAGGTCGTTGTCAAGATTTTCGAGGAGCGCGCTTGAGCAAGGAAGAAGCCATCGAGCTGGAAGCCACGGTCGTGGAATCCCTTCCCAATGCGGTTTTCCGTGTGGAGCTCGAGAACAAGCACCAGGTCCTTGCCCACATCAGCGGCAAGATGCGGAAGAACTTCATCCGCATCCTCCCCGGAGATCGGGTTCTCGTGGAGGTCACGCCCTACGACCTCTCCCGGGGCCGCATCATCTACCGGTTCAAGTAGCTCACCCCAACGAGAGGCATACCCATGAAAGTCAGGCCCTCCATCAAGAAACTGTGCGAGCACTGCAAGGTGGTCCGGCGCGAAGGCATCATCCGGATCATTTGCAAGAAGAACCCTAAGCACAAGCAGCGTCAGGGTTAAGGAGTCAGCATGGCACGTATCGCTGGAATCGACCTTCCCGTCGGCAAGCGCATCGAGATCGCGCTGACCTACATCTATGGTATTGGACGGGCCAAGGCCCACAGCATTCTCGACCGCGCCAAGGTCGATCATGGAACGAAGGTCCGTGATCTGACCGAGGACGAAGTCGGCCGCATCCGCCGCATCATCACCGCCGAGGAGACGGTGGAGGGTGACCTCCGCAAGAACATCTCCCTCGACATCAAGCGGCTGATGGACATCGGCTGCTATCGCGGCATCCGCCACCGCAAGGGCCTTCCGGTCCGCGGCCAGCGCACGCACACCAACTCCCGCACCCGCAAGGGCAAGCGGAAGACCGTCGCCGGCAAGAAGAAGTAGGAAAGGCTGAGGACGAGATATGGCTAAGACCCAGACCAAGACCGCCGGCAAGAAGGTGGTCAAGAAGAAAGAGAAGAAGAACGTACCCCACGGGATCGCCCACATCCAGGCGTCCTTCAACAACACGATCATCTCCATCTCCGACCCGATGGGGAACATGCTCTGCTGGGCTTCCAGCGGCAACCAGAACTTCCGGGGCACCCGGAAGGGCACGCCGTTCGCAGCTCAGATCGCCTCCGGCATCGCTGCCGAAGCTGCGAAGGAGCACGGCGTCCGCTCTGTGGATGTCCGCGTGAAGGGTCCCGGCTCGGGCCGTGAGAGCGCAGTGCGCGCCCTCAACGCCGCCGGCATCCAGGTGACCAGCATCCGCGACGTCACCCCCATCCCCCACAATGGCTGCCGCCCCCCCAAGCGGCGGCGCGTTTAAGAGAGGAGGAGGAGAGACATGGCACGATACTGCGACGCTGTTTGCCGCCTCTGCCGCCGCGAAGGCATGAAGCTGTACCTCAAGGGCGAGCGCTGCTTTAAGGAGAAGTGCTCGTTCGAAACCCGCAAGGGCAAGATTCCGGGCCAGCATGGCGCCGGCAAGATGAAGAAGCCCACCGGCTACGCCCTCCAGCTTCGCGAGAAGCAGAAGGTGAAGCGCATCTACGGTGTGCTGGAAAAGCAGTTCCGGCTCTATTTCGAGAAGGCCGAGCGGCGGAAGGGCCAGACGGGCCACAACCTGCTGATCATGCTCGAAACGCGCCTGGATAACGTGGTTTTCCGCCTGGGCTTCGCGCCCAGTCGCGCCGCTGCCCGGCAGATGGTCATGCACGGTCACGTCCGCGTGGACGGAATGCGCGTGGACATCCCCAGCTACCAGGTCCGCTCCGGTCAGGCCGTCGAGATTTCCGAACGCGCCCGGCAGAACGACTTCGTCAAGAACGCCGTGGACACCGCCGCCGGCCGAGGGATCCCCAAGTGGCTCACCCTCGAAGCCGCCGCCTTCAAGGGCCAGGTGATTTCCACCCCGACCCGCGAAGATGTGCCCCTGGACATCAACGAGCAGCTGATCGTTGAACTCTATAGCAAGTAAGGGGGGACGATGCTGAACATCAGCGACTTCCAGCGTCCTCGCTTCGCGGAAGTGGACGCCGCCACCAAGACGGAGAAGTACGGCGAGTTTGTCGCCTACCCGTTCGAGCGCGGCTTCGCCACTACCTGCGGCCATGCCCTGCGGCGCGTCCTGCTCAGCTCCATCCGGGGCGCAGCGGTGACATCCGTCCGCATCAAGGGCGTGCAGCACGAATTCACAACCCTTCCCGGCGTCTGGGAGGACATCACCCACGTTCTCCTGAACCTCAAGGAAGTCCCCTTCCGGCTCCACAACACCGACAGCGCCGTGGTTACCCTGCGCGCCAAAGGTGAGGGCGTCGTGAAGTCCGGGATGATCCAGGGCAGCCAGAACGTGGAAGTGATGGATCCCGACATCCACCTGGCCACCCTCAATGAGGACGGCGAGCTGGAGGTGGAGATCCAGGTCCGGCTCGGCCGCGGTTTCGTCACCGCCGACCGCAACCTGGACGAGAAGCTCGGCCTGGGCTGGATCCCCCTGGATTCCAACCACAGCCCCATCAGCCGTGTGAACTACATCGTCGAACCGGCCCGTGTGGGCCAGAGCACCGAGTTCGAAAAGCTCACGCTGCAGGTGTGGACCAACGGCACCGTGGATCCCAAGGAGGCCGTTTCCGACGCCGCCCTGATCCTCCGGGAGCACTTCCTGATCTTCGCCCGCCAGGACGAGCAGGTGGTGGAAGCCGAAGTGGGCTTGGCCGTCCCCAGCAGCGAGAACGTCAGCAACCTTCTCGGGAAGTCCGTGGAAGAGCTGGAGCTTTCCGTCCGCGCCAACAACTGCCTCCGGAACGCCAACATCACCACCATCGGTGAGCTGGTGCAGAAGACCGAAGCCGAACTCATGAAGACCAAGAATTTCGGCAAGAAGTCCCTGCAGGAGATCAAGGATGAGCTGGCCCGCATCGGCCTCTCCCTTGGCATGCGCATCGAGCAGGAAGTGTAAGGAGACCCCATGCGTCACAATGTTGCCGGCCGGCGCCTGGGCCGCACCACGAACCAGCGCAAGGCCCTCATGAAGAACCTCGCCACGGCGCTCATCCAGAACGAGCGTATCGAGACGACCCTTCCGAAGGCCAAGGAGCTCCGCAAGTATGTGGAGCCCTTCATCACCCTCGCCAAGACCGATTCCGTGGCCAACCGGCGCCTCGCCATGGCCCGCCTCGGTTCCAGGACCGCCGTTCAGAAGCTTTTCGCTCCTGAATTCCGCGCCCGCTTCAGCGAGCGCCCCGGTGGCTACACCCGGATCCTCAAGCTGGCCCATCGCCTCGGCGATGGTGCCGACATGGCCCTGGTGGAGCTGGTGGACTATGTCCTGCCCGAGCCCAAGGCCGAAGAGGCTGCTGCCGAGTAGGATCCTTCAGGATTCCCCAAGGAAACGGCGCCCCTCGCGGGGCGCCGTTTCCTTGGGGGGAGGCTTTTCCAGGCTAGAGGCGGCCTTCGAGGCAGGAGCCGGGAAGGGTGAAGCCCTCGGCCCGGTCAGGTCCGGTGCTGAGGTAGGCGATGGGCGTGCTGCAGCACTCGGAAAGCACGTCCATGTAGGCACGGGCCTCGGGGGCCAGATCCTCCAGGCGTTGCAGGCCACGGGTGGGGCGACTCCAGCCCTTGAGCATCCGGACTTCCGGCCTCAGGTGGTCCCAGTCGGAGGCGCAGGCGGGCAGGCGCTTGACCAGGCCGCCTTCGCCATCGCGGTAGCCCACCACCACACCCACCTGATCGAAGCCATCGAGCACATCGAGTTTCATGATGGCCAGGCCGTCCACGCCATTGGTGCGGCAGGCGTGGGCGGTGATCGGGGCGTCGAACCAGCCGCAGCGGCGTGGGCGGCCCGTGGTGGTTCCGAATTCGCGCCCGGCTTCGCGCAGTCGCTCGCCGGTGGCGTCAAAGAGCTCCGAAGGCATCGGGCCGGCACCCACGCGGGTGGTGTAGGCCTTGGCCACGCCGACCACCGTCCCGAGGGCCTTGGGCGGCATGCCCGTGCCCGTGAAGAGGCCGCCGATGCTGCAACTACTGCTTGTCACAAAGGGATAGGTGCCGTGGTCCAGGTCCAGGAGGGTGGCCTGGGCGCCTTCGAAGAGGATGGGTTCCTGGCGGCCCCAGGCCTCCATCAGGTGACCCTGGGAATCGCCAATGAAGGGCAGCAGGGGCGCGGCCTGATCCATCAACTCCTTCATCACCGCTTCAAGGGATGGAAGCGCCGAAGGGTTGTTCAGCCGGAGCCGCACTTCCTCGTAGCCCGGACGGATGCGATCCGCCAGGGTGTCCGGGTGCAGAAGGTCCGCCAGGCGCACGCCCATGCGGGCGGCCTTGAATTCGTAGGCAGGGCCGATGCCCCGCCCCGTGGTGCCGATCTTGATCGCGCCGCCCTCGCGCCCCTGGTCCAGCGCGATGTGGTGGGGCAGGATCAGGTGGGCCTTGTCGGAAAGAAGCAGGCGGTCGGAGAGATCAATTCCGCGCTGGGCCAGCCGATCCAGTTCCTGTCGGAAGACCCCGAGGTTGAGCAGCACCCCGGAGCCCACCACGAGGAAACAGCCCTGGTGGAGAGCGCCGCTGGGCACCTGGTGGAGGGCAATGCTCTGGCCTGCCACGACCACGGTGTGGCCTGCGTTGTTGCCTCCCTGGAATCGCACCACGTGGCGGAAGCCTGCTGCGAGCAGGTCCACGAGCTTTCCCTTGCCCTCATCCCCCCACTGGAGGCCGAGGACGGCGAGGTTCGGTGATCGGTGGGTCATCGGCGGCTCCCGAACTCCTAGGATAGCGCCGCCCCCGCTTTCTTCCCAGCGTGGAAGGCGGCCGGGCGGCATCGGAGACAGTGGGGTTGCGAGGCGCTACCCTGATGCCAAGCTCACCCCCAGGGGGTTCCGATGTTCGAAAAATTCACCGAGAAAGCTCGCCGGGTGATGTTCTTCGCTCGCTACGAAGCCTCCCAGTTCGGGGCCGAGAGCATCCAGAGCGGTCATCTGCTGCTTGGGCTGCTGCGCGAGGCCGAGAAGACCTCCACTGCCCTGCTGGAGCGCATGGGCGTCCAGGCGAGCGTGCTCCGTGAGCGGCTGGTGGCGGCCTTGACTCCCCGGGACCGGAAAGTCGTTCCCAGTTCCACCTCCATCGACATCCCCATGGAGGATGAGGTCAAGCGCATCCTTCAGCACGCCACCACCGAGAGCGGCAAGCTCAACCACAAGCATGTGGGCGCTGAGCATCTGCTCCTGGGGATGCTCAAGGAAGAGGGCTGTCTGGCGTCGCGCCTGCTGCGGGAGATGGGTGCCGATCTCATCACCGCCAAGGAGATCCTCCTGGAATCCACCAAGGAGGAGAAGATCGCGAAGAAGAAGAAGGAGCATCCGCTCCTGTCGGAATTCGCCCGCAACCTTTCGGAGCTGGCGGAGCGGGGCATCTTCGACAATCTGATCGGGCGCGATACGGAAATCGAGCGCATCGTCCAGATCCTCAGCCGCCGCCGCAAGAACAACCCGATTCTGCTGGGCGAGGCTGGGGTCGGCAAAACGGCCATTGTCGAAGGGTTGGCCCAGCGCATCTTCGAAGGGAAGGTGCCCCCGAGCCTCCAGGACAAGCGGATCTACGCGCTGGACTTGAGCCTGGTGGTGGCCGGGACGAAGTACCGCGGGCAGTTCGAGGAACGCCTCAAGAGCATCATCCAGGAGGCCTCGAAGGATCCCAGCGTCGTGCTCTTCATCGACGAGATCCATTCGATCATCGGCACGGGGGCCGCGGAGGGCAGCCTCGACGCTGCCAACATCCTGAAGCCGGCCTTGAGCCGGGGCGAGATCCAGTGCATCGGGGCCACCACGCACAAGGAGTTCGCCAAGTACATCGACAAGGACCGTTCCCTGGTCCGCCGCTTCCAGCCTGTGAACGTGAATCCGCCGGACGAGGCGGAAACCTTGAAGATCCTGGAGGGCATCAAGAACCGCTACGAACTGTTCCACCGGGTCCGCTACCTGGTCCCCACGCTGGAGGCTTCGGTCTACCTGTCCAACCGCTACATTACGGACCGCTTCCTGCCAGACAAGGCCATCGATCTGCTGGATGAGGCCGGAGCCCGGGTGAAGCTGCGGGAGGGCTCCACGGGTGGCGAGGATGGTCAGGTGGAGGAAGAACTCCACCGGGTGGTCAACGAGATGAACGAGGCCGTCCTGAATCGCGATTTCGAGCGGGCGGTGCTGCTGCGCCAGAAGGAGATCCAGCTCCGGGAACAGTTGGCCGGAACGCGGAAGGAACTGACAGAAGCCGACTACGAACGGTTCTCGCCGGTCACCGAGCAGGACATCGAGGATGTGGTGGCCAGCTGGACGGGGATTCCCATCAAGGCGCTCAAGAACGAGGAAAAGGCCAATCTCGCCCACATGGAGGACAAGATCAACCAGCGGGTCATCGGGCAGTCCGAGGCTGTTTCTGCTGTGAGTCGTGCCGTGCGCCGGGCACGGACGGGGCTCAAGAATCCCAACCGCCCCATGGGCAGCTTCCTCTTCCTGGGCCCCACGGGGGTCGGGAAGACCGAATTGGCCAAGACCCTGGCCGCCTTCCTTTTCGGCGATCCCAAGAAGATGATCCGGTTCGACATGAGCGAGTTCATGGAGAAGCACGAGGTCTCCAAGCTGCTCGGAGCGCCTCCGGGGTACGTGGGCTATGAGGAGGGCGGCCTGCTCACCGACCGGGTGCGCCGCAATCCTTACTGCGTGCTGCTGTTCGACGAGATCGAAAAGGCCCATCCGGACCTGATCAACGTGCTCCTCCAGGTCTTCGACGATGGCCAAGCCACGGATGCCTTCGGCAACACTGTGGATTTCAAGAACACGATCATCATCATGACCAGCAACGTGGGCAGCCGGGAGCTGCTTTCGGACAAGTCCATGGGCTTCGGAGATGCGGGTCCGCGGAGCGAAGTGAAATCCGGGGACGCCATCAAGGTGCTCAAGCGCACATTCCCGCCGGAGTTCCTGAACCGCATTGACGAAATCGTGGTCTTCAACCGCCTGGGGGATCCGGAACTGGGTCAGATCGTTCACCTGCTGGTGAAGGATCTGAACCTGACCCTGGAGAAGCACCACCTTGAAGTGGCCCTCAGCGACGAAGCCGTGGGGGTCATCCTGAAGACCACGGCCCGGGATCGCTCCTACGGTGCGCGCCCCCTGCGTCGGGCCATCCAGAAACATGTGGAGGACCCCCTGGCCGAGCTGATGGTGGCTCGGGAGAGTCTTCCTGCGGGCCTTGTCCGCTTCGAGGCCGGCGAGGATGGACTGGTTCCCATCCTGGAATCGCCCCGGGAAGAGGCGGAATTGGCCGTGCCCAGACCCTGAATCCGCACAGGCTCCGCAGTTGGTGAACCCTTTCGGGCGGGAACGCACCTAGAATGTCGGAACGGCCCCCCTTCAGGGGGGCCTGTCGTGAACCCCGAACCTCCGAACCCTGGATCCTGAATGACGCCCTCGCCTGTCCGCCTCCCTGAACGATTCTGGCGTCCGACCCTGCGGGGTGGACTGCTGCCCCTGCTGCTGGTGGCAGGGCTCCATGCACAGGATCCAGAACAGCTTTCCGAGATCGCCGTGATCGGGGCCCAGAAGCAGACTCCGGAAACGGTCATCTTCAAGGCCGGCCTCAAGGTGGGGGATGATCTTCGGGCCCTGGATCTCACCGCGGTGGTGGAGCGCCTGTGGGCCTCGGGGGCCTTCGAAGACATCAAGCTTGAAGTCCTCGAAGGCAAGGGCGGCAAGAAGCTGGTGATCCGTGTGGTGGAGCGCCCCATCATCAAGGAAGTGGATTATCGAGGCGGCACGGAAGTGGGGCTGTCGTCCTTGAAGGACAAGATCAAGGAAAAGAAGCTGGAAATTGGTGAAAATGCGGTCTACAGCCCCGAAGATGCCCGCAAGGTCAAGGAAGTCATCGTTGAGCAGTGCGCCGAGAAGGGCTTCCGGAACCCGGTGGTGGATGTAAGTCTGGAGCCCATTGGGCCAGGCCTTTCCCGTCTTGTTTTCGACATCAAGGAAGGCGCCAAACTGCGCATCTACACTGTGAAGTTCAAGGGCAACACGGTGATCAGCAGTGCGAAGCTGCGTCGGGTCATGGAGAAGACCCGCCAGCACTGGATGTTCAGCTGGCTGACCAGTCATGACCTGCTGGTGGACAAGAACCTGGAGGAGGATCTCCAGAGCGTGAAGAAGGCCTACTGGCGCAAGGGCTACAAGGACGTTTTCGTCGGTCAGCCCGCGATCCAGGTGGATGACCACACCTCCGAACGCCAGAAGCAGAAGAACATCAAGCGGCAGAAGGAAGGCAAGTCCCCCAAGAACGATTTGAGGGCGACCCTGACCATTCCCATCCTGGAGGGGGACCTGTTCTACGAGGGCCACCTGACGGTGGTGGGGAATGAAAAGGTCTTCAAGGGCAAGCGGGGTGAAGAGTTCTACCGCCTCAAGATCGCGGAAGCCAAGCGGGACAACCGCTCCTGGCTGGCGAAATTCCTGGACCTGAAGCCCTCCACCAAGGATCTGCCTTCCAGCGAGAATCGCCCCTTCGACCTCGATGCCCTTGAAAAGGGCATCGACAAGATCCGTGAAGCCCACTCCAACATGAGCTACATCATGTTCCGGTCCGAGAAGAAGCTCGAGGTCCGGGAGGAGAACGGCGTCAAGAAGGTGGATGTGGCCCTGAAAGTCGACGAAGGTGAGCCCTACACGATCCGGCGCATCAACTTCGAAGGGAACACCACCACCAAGGACAAGGTCCTGCGCCGGGCCCTCATGGTGAAGGAAGGGGATCCCTTCAGCCTCGAGGCCTTCAAGGATTCCTTCACGGGACTGGGCCAGCTTGGCTTCTTCGATGTGAAGACCCAGGAGCCCAAGATCGATCCCCTGCCGGACAAGCCCCAGGTGGACATCACCATTCGGGGCGAGGAAGCCGGAGTCAACGAACTCCTCTTCCAGGGCGGGTATGGCTCCCTTTTCGGGTTCAGCCTGGGCGTGAGCTTTTCCACCAAGAACCTTGGGGGGGGCGGCGAAACCCTGGGGTTCAGCTATAATGGTAGCAAATTCAATAAATCCATTTCCGTCCACTTCACCGAACCCTATGTGTTCGATATGCCCTATTCGTTCTCCGCAAGCGTGGGGGCTGGCAGCACGGACTACGATGCTTCCCGGGTAGGCGAGGCCTACGCCTATCAGCAGCATTCAAAGAGCTTGGGCGTAAGCGTCGGGACACGCCTCAGCACCTTCTTCCCGGGGCGCCGCTGGGCGTTCTTCACCACCTACGGCGTGGGCTACAACTTCAGCTCCATCCGCCTCGATGGTGGCCGCAACTACTATTTCCGCGACACGAGCACCCAGCTCACCAGCAGCATCAACCAGAGCCTGACCTACAGCACGGTGAACCACCCCTTCAAACCGACGGCGGGCACGAAGCTGGGCTTCAATCTGGAGTACGGCGGCTGGCAGATGGGGTCGGACAAGCCCTACCTGAGGGCCACCTGGGAATTCACCAAGATCGGCAACATCGCGGAACGGCACATCTTCGCGGCCAACATGGCCTATGGCTACCTGAGGAACCTGGGGAACCAGGCCTTGCCGGTCTACCAGCTCTACCGGCCAGGGGGCGAGAACTCCATCCGCGGTTACCGCTACGGACAGGTGGGTTCCGTGGTGTTCGACCCCTACGGCAATCCTGTGGTCATCGGTGGCAACAAACAGCTGATCGTGAACCTGGAGTACCAGTTCAAGATTGCGGATCAGTTCCGGGTTGTCGCCTTCTACGATGCCGGCAATGCGTGGGCGCCGGGCACCAAGATCTTCAGCCGGGATCCCGTGTCCTACACCCGCTATGACGGTGTGGACGTGAACTACGTCAACCCGGCCCTGGTCCGGTCCGCGGGTCTGGAACTGCGCTTCTTCCTGCCCATCAGTCCCGCGCCTCTGCGCCTCATCTGGAGCCGCAAGCTGAATCCGTATCCCTTCGATCCCGATGGGAAGTCGGACTTCCAGTTCAGCATCGGCACCACCTTCTGAACCTCGCCAACCCACTCTCAACTGGAGCATTCATGCGCCGACTTCTCGCCGCTCTCGCCTTCTGTCTGGCTCTGCCGGTCCTCGCCCAGGATCCCGGCGGGGTTCGTTTTGCCGTCTTCATCCCCCAGCAGGTCATCACCACTTCCGCCCGGGCCCAGAAGGTTTTCGCGGAGCTCAACGCCCGCGGCAACACCCTCCAGACCCAGCTCAACAGCCGCGTGGAGGAGATGAAGAAGCTGGAGCAGCAGCTGAAGAGCCCCTCCCTTTCGGACGAGGGCCGCGCCAAGATCCAGCGGGAATTCCAGGATGGCGAGATCTCTCTGAAGCGCATGCAGGAGGACAGCCAAGTCGAACTGCAGAAGCTCCAGCAGAAGGCATTCACCCAGTTCGAAGAGGAAATCGCGCCCATCCTTGGTGATGTGGCCAAGGAGTGGAAGCTCCAGGTGGTCATGCAGTACCAGAACGGCCTGTTCCTGAAGGTGGACGAGGCTTGGCTGGTGGCCTTCTCCAACGAGATTGCCAAGCGCTACGACGCCAAGTACGAGGGAGGCGCCAAGCCGGCGGCCGCTCCCAAGTCGGCCGCGCCTGCTCCGAAGAAGTAGACGTCAGCTCCGGCCGGTGGAGCCGTAGCCCCCCTCGCCGCGCTGGGTCGCTCCCAGCGCGGCGAGATCCGTTTGGGGGCTCCAGGCGCAGGGCGTCGCGGGAGCCACGACCAGTTGGGCGATGCGATCCCCCCGGCGCACTTCGAAGGGGGCCTCTCCGTGGTTGATCAGGACCACTGCCACTTCGCCCCGGTAGTCCGCATCGATGGTTCCCGGGGCATTGAGCACCGTTACGCCGTGGCGCAGCGCCAGGCCGGAGCGAGGTCGGACCTGGCCTTCGAAGCCGGTGGGCAGGGCAAGCACCAACCCTGTGGGCACGAGGCGGCGGCTCCCCGGCTCCAGCGTCCAGATCTCGCCTTCGGGCAGGGCTGCGCGAAGGTCCATGCCGGCCGCATGCGGGGTGGCGGGTTCCGGAAGGCCGAGGTCCTGGCCGTGGGGCAGCAGGTGGATGGCAACGGTCAGCATGGGCAGATCTCTCGCGGCAGGGTGGATGCGAAACCCCTCAACTTAGCATCCGATCTCGCCGTTTGCCCCGGAGTTGCTAACCTCGGAAGGGTCGCTCCGCGTTCTACTGCTGTGCCGGTTGTCCCGGTTCTTTCTAAGGAAGGGGTGCCCCATGCTCCGAACCCGCCCCCACGCCCTCCTCGCAACCCTGCTGATCGGGGGAAGCCTTGTGGGACAGGCTCCGCCGCCGCCCCCGCCTCCTCCGCCCCCGCCGACCGTCGAGGCTCCGGCGCCTCCGGCCTTGCCGGGTGCCACCCGGACCGAGCGACGGAATGAGCCGTTGGCGTTCAAGGCCAAACTCTGGGTGAAGAACCGCAACGGCGGCATCCGGGTGGTGGGATGGGCCAAGGAGGAAGTGGCCCTGGTGGCCGAGATTCGCGACTCCGAGCGCCGCAAGGTGGATCTGGTGGTTCAGCGTCGGGGCGCGGACCTGGAGATCGAAGCGGTCTTCCAGCAGCCCTCCTGGTCCTTCGGTTTCGTCCAGAGCCCCCGCTGCGAGATGAGCCTCAGCGTTCCTCACAAGCTCCTGGGGCATTTCCGCACCACCAACGGTCCGGTGGTGGTCACTGGGCTCGAGGGCTACGCCCGCTGCGAAACCACCAATGGTGATGTGCGTGTGCGGGAGGTGACGGGGGAAGTCCATGCGGAAACCACCAACGGCACCCTGGATGCCCGGAACCTCAAGGCTCGCCTCCGGGGTGAGACCACCAATGGCCGCATCCTGCTCGATGATGTGGAGGGCGGTGTGGTCGCCGAAACCACCAACGGTTCCATCCGAGCCCGGAACCTTGATGGCTGGGGGGAGGGCATCGTGCTGGAAACCACCAACGGCAGCATCGAGGTGGAACTGGGTCGGGCCGCAGGCGAACTGCGGGCCTCCAACAGCAATGGCAGCCTGGATATCCGGATTCCTGGGGCCGAGGTGGTGGAGCTCTCCAAACATTCCGCACACCTCCGGATTCCCGGCAAGGCCCAGCGCATCGTGCTGGAAACCACCAACGGCAGCATCCGGGTGAAGTAGCTTCGTTGCGGAAGGAGGCGCATCCGCTCTAACCTGGGCGGATGCGCCTCCTTCCTGTCGCGGCCGCGGTTCTCAGCCTCGTGGCGCCCCTGGCGGCCCACCTTCCCGAGGTCCAGGAACGGCGCCTTGGGAATGGCCTCCGGGTGCTGGCGGTGGCTCGGCCCGGTTCCGGCGCGGTGCATGCCCTCTGGGCGGTGCGGGGGGGGGCGGCGGATACGGGCGCCCTTCCGCCGGTCGCCGCCGAGGCACTGGCGCAGTGCCTCTTCAATCCGGCTGGGCCTGGGGATCTGGGACGCCTGGAGGGGCTCGAAGACCTGCTCCGAGCCGAGGAGGGGGCTTTCGAAGCCCTGCGGCTGGCGCGGCTGCGACGGGCAGGGCCGGAGGCGGAAGCCCGGGAACAGGAGGCCCTCCGGGTGCACCACGTGAACACACGGGCTCGACTGGAGGCGGCCCTGGGCGATGCCCCGGCCGTGGCTTCCGCAGGGTGGGCTGAGGCCGATCTCCTTGGGGGGGGCGTGGATCTGGCCCCGGGAGCCCTGCAGACTTGGCTCCGCACTGAAGCCGAGCGGTTTCGCCGACTGACCCTGTCCGGCTACCCCGGGGTTCGGGACCGTCTGCTGGCTTCCGTCGAGGGGCCGGGAGGCGCCCAGCGCCGGGCTCTGGATGCCCTGCTTACGGCGGCCCTGCCGGGCGAAGCCTACGGCCGGGTCGCCGCCGCGCCGCGGGAGGCGCTGGAGGGGCTGGGCTGGTCTGCCTTGCGAACCTGGGCGCGCCGTCTGGTGGTCCCGGAAAGGTTGCATCTGGTGCTGGTGGGCGACCTCGATCTGGAGGCCCTGGTGCCGGTGCTTGAAGCCACCCTGGGCAGCCTGCCGGAGGTCCGAGGGGCCACAGGCAGCGAACGGTCCACAGGGATTCCGGAACCTGTCGGAGCCCGTCGCCTCCAGGCCAGTCTGGCGGTGGAACCCCAACTGGCTGCGGCCTGGCGGATCCCCAGCGGCTCCCACCCGGATCATCCTGCACTGGAACTGCTGGCCCAGGCCCTGGCCACCCGCCTGAAGGAACGCTTCCAGGCCCCGGAACGACCCCTGGCTTCGGAGGTGGAGGTGGCGTGCGGCCTGCCCGGTCTCCGGGACCCAGGGCTGTTCCTGATCCGGCTGCGACCGGCGCCGGGGCAGGGGCTGGCAGCCCTGGAGGAGGCCCTTCGCTCCGAACAGGTGCGCCTGCAGCGGGAGGCTTTCCCGGAGGAGGCGCTCCGCCGGGCCCAACGCCAGCTGGAAGCAGCCCAGATCCAGGTCCAGGAGGGCGCCTCGGCCCTGGCGGTGGCCTTGGCCCGGGCCCAGGTGCAGCAGGGGGATTGGCGGCGGGCCTTCCGTTTCCGGACCCTGGGCCGCGATCTGGGGGCCCCTGAAATCCAGGCCGTTGTTCGGACCTATCTGCTGCCGGAACGGGCCACCACGGTGCTGCTGGAGCCCGATCCGCTGCTGGCCCCCCAGGATCCTCTGGAGGCCCGTCTGCTGGAAGTGCTGCGAAAGCTGGTCCAGCGTCAGGTCAGCGATCCGGCCCAGGCCGATGGGATCGTCCGGGAGGCCCTTCGGCAGCTCCGCATGCTGACCTTGGCCGAGCGGGAGCAGACGCTCAAGCTGCTGCAGGGCCAGGTGAAACCATGAGGCGGGCTGCCGTCCTGATGGGGATTCTGCCGGTCCTGGCGGCCACGCCGGAGCCGCTTTTCCGGATGCCCTCGGGGCTGACGGTGGTGCTGCGCCCTGAACCGGTCCGCCCCCTGGTGAGGCTCACCTTGAGGGTGGATCTGCCTTCGGATCTGGCCGAAGCCGATCTCCAACTACTTGGGGCGGCCATGGCCCGGGGCGGGGCAGGACCCTTTCCGGCCCAGGTCCTGGCGCGGCAGATGGCGGTGGAAGGGCACGCCTGGGCCTTTGGGGTTCGGGGGCGGACCCTGGTCTGGTCCGTGTTGGCCGACAGCCAGGACCAGGAGGGCGCCGCAGAGCTGCTGGCCCACCAGGTGCTTCGTCCCGATTTGGTGGAGGGTTGGCAGCGCCTGCAGGCGGAAGGGAAGGATCGATCCGGGCGTCAGGTCTTTCGTGCCTTGCGGGCCCAGGATCCCGCTCACTGGGTTCTGCCAGAAGGCGGGACCTTGCCTCGTCTGCTGGCCCTGGGACGCAGCCTCCTGCGGCCGGAGCGGGCCTCCTTGACCCTCCAGGGGGATGTGACGGCTGCTCAGGCGCGGCAGCTGGCTCTGCTCCAGTTCGGTACCTGGCGGCCGGGAGATCCGGATCCGCTGCCGGATCCCGCGCCCCGAATGGCCGGGGCCCGGGTCCTCGTGGCCCCGGGCCCGGAGGGCCGTGTCCTCCGGGTGGCTCTGCGACCCATTTCCGGTCCCGAGGGGCTCCAGGCCGCTTCGAAGGCGCTGCTGACGTTCCGCCTTCGAGGGCTTTTCCTGGCCGGGGATGATGGTCTGGTCCATCAGCGGGTTCTGGAGGGCGGGGAGAACCATCTCAAGGCCCTCCAGGCCCTGCTCGCGGAACTGGATCGTCGTCTGGCTCGGGCGCCCGGAACCCCGGACCTCCATGCTCTGGAGGCGGCCCGGGCCGCAGAGCGTTTGAGGCAGGGACTGGAGCCTGCCCGGGCCCTTGAGGCACTCCCGGACGCGCTGTCTCCGGATCAGATGCCCCCCCTGTTGGATCCGGCTGCCCTCCGCTCCCGCCTCGTGGTGCTTCTGGAAGGCGCCGGGCCCGAGGATCAGGCCGCCTTGGCGAACCTGGGCCTCGGGCCCGTTCAGCCCTTCAATCGCTAGAGCTCGATCCCGAAGCGGCTCGCCAGATCCAGGTAGCGGGCCCGCACCGCTTCCACGACCTCCGTGGGCAGCGCAGGTGCGGGGGCCTGCTTGTTCCAGTCCTCCAGGGTCTCCAGGTAGTCCCGCAGATACTGCTTGTCGAGGCTGGGCGGGTTCTGGCCTTCGCGCCAGGTCTCCTTGGGCCAGTAGCGGCTGGAATCCGGCGTGAGCACCTCGTCGATCAGGATCAGGGTGCCGTCTTCCAGCAGGCCGAACTCGAACTTGGTGTCGGCCAGGATGATGTTGCGCTCCAGGGCCAGTTCGTGGCCGCGCCGGTAGAGGGCCAGGCTGGCCTCCTTGAGACGGGCGCCCAGCTCGGGACCCACGATGCTGCACATCTGTTCGAAGGAGATGTTCTCGTCGTGGCCTTCGTCGGCCTTGGTGGAGGGCGTGAAGATGGGTTCCGGCAGTCGGCTGGCCATGCCGAGTCCCGCCGGGAGGGGAATGCCGCAGACGGTGCCCTGCTTCTGGTATTCCTTCAGGCCGCTGCCCGCCAGGTAGCCCCGCACGATGCATTCCACGGGCAGGCCCTTGGCCTTGTGCACCACCGTGGCCCGGCCTTCGAGCTGGTCTCGGAACGCGTGCAGTTCCGCCGGGAAATCCTCCACCTTCGTTGCCACCAGGTGGTTGGGCAGCAGGTCTTCGGTAGCCTTGAACCAGAAATTGGCCACCTGGGTGAGGATGCGGCCCTTGTCGGGGATGGGCTCGCCCATGACCACGTCGAAGGCGGACACCCGGTCCGAGGCCACGATGAGCAGCCGGTCGCCGAGGCTGTAGACATCGCGGACCTTGCCGCGGCGGAAGACCGGAAGGGGCAGGTTGGAGTTGAGCAGGGCGGCCATGGGGCTCCTCAGGAAAGCTCGGGGATGTGGCGGGGGGTGGGGGCCATCCAGTGCAGGCCCATCGGCAGGAGCTGATAGCGGTTCTGCAGGGTGACCCATCGGTTCAATTCGGATTCCCGGATGCCCCCGCGGGTTCCCGTGGCCGGGAGTCCTCGATTCTGAAGGTAGTCCTGGATTTCCGAAGGGCTGACGCCCAGCAGGTCTGGCAGTTCGGTGATCGGGTAGACGGTCTCGCCGGACAGGCTGGCGAGCACCCGGTAGTCGAAGGTCTCACGCAGCACCGAGCGGGCGGCCTCGGCGTCCAGCTCCATGGCGGCGTCCAGGTGGGGGCAGGGGTCGCCGCCCGCGAGGCTTCGGGCCTGGGCCGCGCCCAGGTGGGCCAGGGGGTGCACGGGGTTGACCTTGAGGACGGCTTCGAAGGCGACCCGCGCCTCCGCGAAGCGCTCCAGATGCAGGAGCGCCTCCCCGCGGCGGAGCAGGGCATCCGGCTGGTCCGGCTGGATCTGCAACCAGCGGTCCGCCATCCCCAGGGCCTCCTCGATCAGGCCGTGATCCCGCAGCAGGGCGCTCAGGCGGATGATCCCCGGCAGGTGGTTGGGGGCCAGCAGCAGCAGGCGTTCGAAGAAATCGATGGCCTTCACGGCATCACCGGCCTGATCGAAGCGCTGGGCCCACTCCCAGAGGATCTCGGCCTGCCGGGCCACCGCGTGGTTCAGGGTGCCCCGGCGTTCGTCCGTGGGATGCAGCACCTGGGTGCGGACCCAGCGGTAGCGGCTCACATGGCGCCCCTCCGGGCCGCCCATGTCGTCTTCCAGGGCTCGGATGATGAGCTTCAGGCCCTTGTCCCAGAGGGGGGGGACGGTGGCCAGGGCGTGGGTCTGGAGTTCCCGGCGCAACGGCAGCAGCACATCGCCGCCATGCCCCAGATGGAGTTTGAGGCGAAGCATCCGTTCAGCCTCTTCGCCATCCCCGTGGAGGACCACCCGCAGGGCGAGCTCCCCGGTATCGGGGTCGAAGCCATCCAGCAGGAGGAAATGGAGCTGAGCCTTCATGGATCGAGGATAAGGCAGGCTGCCGAGAATGCGCTGGGGTCCTCCAAGGTTCCCGATTTTTTCTCGGAATCCCGTTGACGGCGCCCCGGGTGCGGACGACCATGAAGGGGTTCACCCTTCGGAGGTCCCCATGCGCGCCCGTCTGCTGCCTGCGCTCCTTGTCCCCATGCTGGCCCTTCCCGCTTCCTCCGCCGAACTGGGGCTCCTGCTCGACAAGCAGTTCGGCAAGGCGCAGACCGTGGCGGCCATCGGTGGAATGCCGGTCGGGAAGTTTGATGCCATTCAGCCTGCAGGCTTTGGGATTCGCGCCGGGTTCAGCGTGCTCGATCTGAAGGTGGCGGAGCTGGGCCTGACGGCCACCTACCATCCCAAGGCCGAAGAGGATCTGGTTGTCCAGAACGTCAAGGCCGGCAAGTACAGTTCCGAGTACATCGCCCTCGGAGCCCAGGTGGACTGGAAGTTCCTGGTGAACCTCCACGCGGGCGTGGATCTTCGCCGCGAGAAGCTCACGACGGATGTGGCCGGGGTGGAGGACAGCAACACCGTGACC
>MWBB01000003.1 GCA_002068835.1 Acidobacteria bacterium ADurb.Bin340
CGGGGCTCGGAGGGTCACCGAATCGGTTCTGCGCTCTTTAGAATTTCCCAAGCCCCCCGCCAGCGCTTTGCCAGAGCACCTGGCGGCCTCCAGGGCCGAATTCGAGGCTTTCCAGCCCAGATTCGCCCAGGCCCTCAATGCAGGATTAACGGCCTTTCCTGTGATCTGCTGGTGGTCCTTCGACCCTGAAACCGGAGACTACGAGCCGGCGGTCCCGCCTGAGGGGGCTCCTGACTCCCTCAAGGAACTGTCCGATCTGGGCTTGGTTCTGGAGCCGATGGCAGGGGGGGGGAAGCGGGTGGTGAAACCCGAACTTTCGAACGAATCCAAGTCCTCGGAACCTGAACAAGACCTTGCCGCTAAGGGAACGGAGCAACCTCCCAAAACGAAGGCTCGCTAGATACGAATGCCTGGGCAGCTTACTCCGAGAGCATCACCTTCAACCGATAGAAGGCTCTCCGGGCCGAAGATCCATACGAGTTATAGAGTCTTTCGCACAATCTCCCAGCCCCGGGGGGAATCCATTCAAGCCCGCGCTGTGGCTGAACTTTTAATAGCCCCCGGAGCCCGAATCGGGTTTCCGGGGGCCCTGGTTTTCCGGCGGGCTCAGAGGTCCGTTCCCCACTCCAGTGCGGCAGGGTTCGGCATCGAGGTGAGGACTTCGATCTGGCCTTCCTGCACCAGGCCGGGAATGTCGCCTGGCAGGCCTTTCTTGAGCCGCTCGGGTGAGGCGTCCTCCGTGGAGTAGAGGCCCACCCAGGCGTTGCGTCCACTCTGTTTCGCGGCGTACAGCGCCTGGTCTGCCAAGGCGAGGACCCGTTCCCATACGAAAAGCTCGGGGTGTCTGGAAACGAAGGGGAAACTGGTGAAGCCGATGGAACAGGTGCATCGGATGCTTCGGCCCTCTCCGATATCGAAGGCATGCGCCTCCACGTTGGCGCGGATGCGCTCCACCAGAACGGTGGCATCCCGGCGGGCCGCGTGGCGGGCCACCACCAGGAATTCCTCGCCGCCCCAGCGCACGGCCGTATCGGAATCCCGGACCGTATGGCCCAGGATCGCCGCGACCTGCTGAAGCACCCTGTCCCCTGCGGCATGGCCATGCTCGTCATTGACGGTCTTGAAGTGGTCCAGGTCGAGCATGATGAAGAGAAGGTCGATGTTCAGGGACAACCGCTCCCGCCGATCGCAGGAGTGATCCCGGTGGATGCGCTGGACCTGGGCGACATCCTCGGCCATGCACTCGCCCAGGTAGCGCCGGTTGCGGAGTCCCGTGAGGGGGTCCGTGAGGCTCTGATCGCGCAGAGCTTCGTTGGCGAGGCGCAATTCCTGGGTGCGCTGGGCAACCTTGGCTTCCAGTTCCTGGGTCTGCTTGAGCAGCCTCCTGGTCCGGTACCAGACCATTCCGGCCACCAGCCCCAAGCCTCCGAGGACCTCCAAGGTTATGGCCCACCAGGTGAGCCAGGGGGCGGGCAGCACTTTGATCCGGAGCGAGATCGGGCCCGATTCGTTCCCGGCGAAATCCCTCCCCCACACCTTGAAGGTGTACGATCCCGCCGGAAGCGTGGAGTATTCACGTTTGGCGTCGGCCAGCCATTCGGACGGCTGGGCTTCCAGGCCTTCCAGCTGGGTGCGGTAGCGGGTGTCCTCTTCCCGGAAGAAGCTCAGCAAGGCGTATTCAAGAGACAAGCGGGGGCTGCGCCAGGGGATTTCGAGCAGGCGGTCCAAAGGCTTCGACGCGCTTCCGAGCTTCACGTGCTCCAGCAGCAAGGGTTTGGGCGAGCGATCAAAGGCTTCCTGGGAAAGATCCAGCATGGCTGCGCCCGCCACGGTGCCCGTCCACAGGCGTCCGCGGCGGTCCACGAAGCCGGAGCTCATGGTGCATCCGTTGCTCGGCAGTCCATCGCCCGTGGTGTAGGTGTACAGGTCGAAAAGGGATGGATTCTGCGCCGAGGGCTTCCGCGGCGTGAGGCGGACGACTCCGCGGTGCGTGAACACAAAGACACGCCCCTGATCGTCCTTGGCCAGCTGGTACACCAGATTGCTGGGGAGGGGCGGCAGGGCGCCTTGCCCCATGGTTTCCCATGCCCCTGAGGGGAGATCCAGGCGAAGGCGGGAGAGGCCGTTGTAGGTTCCTGCCCACAGCCAGTGGCCCGAGGGATCCCGGGTTTCCAGAAGCGCGGTGACGTGGATGTTGCAGAGTCCATCTGCCGTCGTGATGATCTGCCAGCCTTTTCCGACCTCTTTTGCGAGCCCGGCGCCCCGGGTGGCGATCCAGAACTGCTTGGGTTTTCCCGGTTCCGTGGTTTCGCAGAAGGCCAGGATGGGGCTGCGGGGAATGGCCTTGCCATCGCCGAAGGACGTCCACCTGCCGTCCACCATGCGCGCGGCGCCATTGCGGGTGCCGATCCACAGTTCCCGTTGGCCGTTCGGAAGCACACGCTCATGGATGCTGTAGACCCAGGAATCGGGCAGCCCATCCTTTTCGGTGAAGCGGTTCCAGCGGCCATCCTTGAACCGCAGCAAGCCGCTGCCGCGCGTTCCGACCCAGAGCGTGGAGCGGCCGGATCCGTCTTCCGTGGAGAGGAACCGCATGATCAGCCGGTCGGGGACTTCGGAATCCTCCCCGTAGGTGTGCCATTGGCCGTTCTCGAAACGGGCCAGGCCTCCCCCCAGAAACCCCACCCAGAAGGCCTCGGGATGGCGCGTTTCACCCAGGGCGAAGGACACGTTGTCCGGCAGGCCGTTCTGGGTGCTGAAGGAAAGCCAGGTGCCGCTCACCATGCGGACCAGGCCCCCGAAGGTGCCCGCCCAGACCGTTCGCACGCCATCGGGGGAGGTGGCGACGTGCAGGCTGCGGATCACATTGTTGGGAAAGCCCTGTCGGCTATCCACCAAGGTCCACGAACCCTTTTCGCGGATGACAAGCCCCTGTTCCGTGGCGAGCCAGAGGCTGCGCTGGCCTTTCGCGTCCCGGGTTTCCAGGATCCGGTTCACGACCGTGCGGGGCAATCCCTCGTCCCTGGCAAGGTTCTTCCACGCCTTGCCGTCCCAGCGGGCCAGTCCTTGGCTGGTCCCGGCCCACACCACGCCCTGTCCGGCTTCGTCCACGCTGTCCAGAACACTCCACACGGTGCTGTGAGGCAGGCCGTCCGCCTTGGTGAACCATCTCCACTGGCCATCCTGCAATCGTCCCAGGCCTTTTTCGGTGGCCACCCAAAGCACGCTTGGGCCACCGGGATCCGGGCCCTCGTGCAAACCGAGCACCCCGGAAGCCAGCAGGCCGGATTGTTCCGTGACCGGTTGCCAGCGTCCTTCGTGGAAGCGGGCCAGACCTGTCGCGGTGCCGGCGAGCAAGGTGCCGTCCCGGCGCTCCAGCAGGGACAGCACCCGCGTGTGGGGCAGGCCCTGGGCTGTGTCGTAGGATTCCCATTGGCCGTCCTTCAATCGGCAGACGCCTCCCATGTCCCGGCCGAACCAGAGGCTTCCATCCGATGTCTGGATCATGGACCGGACCCACCGGGAGGTATGAAGGTCCGGCAGGCTGACAGGGCTCCAGGTGCGCCCGTTGTAGAAGGCTGCGCCGTCCTGCGTGCCTACCCAGAGATAGCCTTTGCGGTCCACCAGAAGCCCCTCGATGGAGTTCTGGGGCAGACCGTCCCGGTCCGTGAAGATCCTCATCGCGGGCCGACCCGCCGAGGCCACATCTTTCGAACGGGTGTCGGCTTCCGCCCAGGCCGGCAGCAACGCCACCGCTCCCAGGAGGAGCAGAAGGCCGGGAACGGTCAGCAGGCGCACAGGCTGTCCCTTTCGAAGGCGGGCGTCGCCACGCGAGCATGCGGTGCCTTCCAGCCGCGAGGCTTGGGGGTGCGGAACAAGAGGCTGACCCGTGTGCGCATCTCCCTTGCATCGGCCAGGGCGCGGGACGGCTCAAGGACATGAGCTGAACCCATCCCTGCGATCGGGTCACAGTCCGTAGCTGCGGCGGACCAGGCGCTCGAAGAGGGCGGCGGGGAGCAGGCGGTGAGCCACCTGGGCCCAGAAGCTGTCGGTGCCGACGATGAGGCGCCGGGGCGGGCGCTTGCGGTCCATGGCCGCGGCGATCCGGCGGGCGCAGGCTTCGGCGGTGAGGCCATGCTGCGCCGCGAAGTCATCACGCTTCTTTGCGTAGTGGTCGATGGCGGCCTGGTAGCGGGTGCCTTCGGCCCGCCGGGGCAGGTCGCCCCAGGCCCGCTTGAGGGTGGCCCGGAAGGCGGTCTTGATGGCTCCGGGCTCCACCAGGATCACGGCGATCTCCCGGCCCACCTCCAAGCGCAGGGTTTCCGCCAGGGCCACCACCGCGTGCTTGCTGGCGTTGTAGGCCCCGGCCATGGGGATGCTGAGGCGACCCAGCACCGATGCCACCTGCACGATGCGGCCCTCGCCGGGGCGGGCGCCTGCGCGGAGGAGGGGCAGGAAGGCGTTGGTGCAGGCCTGGAGGCCGATGACGTTCGTCTCGAACTGGGCCCTCAGTTCTTCGGGGCGCAGCAGCTCCAGCGGTCCCATCTGGCCGTAGCCTGCGTTGTTCACGAGGCCCACCAGCCGCAGGTCCGCGCAGGTGGCTGCGGCGGCGGCGAGGGAGGCGCTGTCCGTCACATCCAGGCTCAGGAGGCGCAGGTCCGGCCCGGACGGGAGATCCGCCAGGACCTCCCGGTTCCGGGCCGTGGCCACCACGCACCACCCGCGGCCGCGCAGCTCTGCCACCAGGGCCCGTCCGATGCCGCTCGAGCACCCGGTGACAAGGATCCAGCCGCGGTCCATGGGCTACTTCTTCGCTTCGATCTTGGTGGCCACCTGCTTGTAGGTGACGGCCACCTTGGCGCCGGCCTTCACGGCTTCCCTGCCCGGGGTTCCGGTCTCGGTGTAGAAGCGCCACTCCCCTTCCTTGCCCAGGTCCAGGGTGAAGCTGTCGGCGGACACTTCCTTGACCACGCCGGTCTTCTGGTAGGTCTTGGCCGCGGCGGCGAAGCCGAGAGCCCCGCCCACCAGGGCGGCGGCGGCCACGAGGGCGAAGGTGCGCATGCGCATGGATGCCTCCTTGAAGGGGATTCCGATGGAATCCGGGGGTTCAATACAGGATGAACCCGATCAGGACCGGAAGGATCAGCCCAAGGGCCAGGGCTGCGATCAGGGCCTTGCGGTCTTTCCAGGTGGGCCGATGAAGCAGGTGCGGGGGCGCGAGGGCCAGGAGAGTGGCGCCAAGGAGGGCCGGGCCTTCCGCTGGATCGCTCCGTCCGTCCAGCAGGGCCGCGCAGGCGGCGGCGGCCAGGGCCAGGGTGGCGCTCCGGAACAGCCGCCAGGCGAGGGCAGGCGAGGGTTCCCGCTGGCGGAGGGCGCGGAAGCCCGCACCCAACCCGGCCAGACCCAGGGCGACCGCTGCCAGCAGCAGCGGGCGGGCCACAGGCGAAGCAGGGCCGAAGCCTTCGGGCCAGGGCAGGATCATGGCGTGCCTCCCGGGTGCCGCAGCTTCAGCCAGGGCTTGAGGAAGAACATCCAGGCCAGCCCCAGGAGCAGCAGACCGCTGCCCGCCCCGAGCAGGGGCAGACCCGGTCGGCGTTCTGCCCGGAGTCCCAGCACGGGCCCCGTTTCTCCCGGCACGGTGGCGGCCCGCACGGTGTAGGGCCCCAGAGCCACGGGGCGGCCCGGGTGCAGGGTCTTCCGGGCGAGGATCCGGCCTGCGGCATCCACCAGGATCGTGGCGGCCTTCAGGTCCTTCGGCGCGGGTTCCGCAGGGTGCAGCGCCAGAGACAACCGTCCGAAGAAGGTTTCTGCTCGGGCGCCCTCGCCGGGGCCCGGTGCCTCCAGCCAGCCGTGGGCCACCCGGCCGCTGGCGGCATCCCGAACGGTGACCTGGAGGGCCGTGCGGGCTTCGGGGTGCTCCAGCCCCTCGGGCAGGGGCGTGAAGTCCGGTGCCCAGCGGGTGTGGGCGAGATGGGCCACGGGGGTCACGGAGCGGCCCGGGGCCACCACGAAGGGCTGGCCCAGCACCAGGGGCGCCTCCCGCCGCAGGCGGCCCTCCTCCAGCAGAAGGATGCGGTTCCCGGACCGGTCGAAGACCACTTGGCGCGGGACCACGGGCTCCAGCAGGCGCAGTCGCGCTCCGGGGGGCAGGGCCGAGGCGTTCAGGCGGTCGCAGAGCTCGGGATGGCGGGCCGAAAGCAGCAGCAGGGCCCGCTGGCCGTCGGCGGTGACGAGCTGGGCTTCCACCCAGGGCCCTTGCAGCTCGCGGAGGGCCGGTGCCGTTCGGGCCAGATGGGGCGGAAAGCTGCTGTGGCGGGCTCCCACCCGGAGGGTGAAGCCCGGCAGTTCCCAGGGCCGGGCGGGATCCGCAGGGTGCTCCAGGGCGCCTTCGGCCATTTCCAGCCGCAGGCGGGGCGTGTCCCGGGGCTGGGCAGCGTCGAAGCGCTCCACGAACCGCACCTCGAAACGGCCATCCGGCGCGAGGCGCGCGGAGGCTTCGGGATCCCGCAGCCGCAGCAGGCCCACCCGGGGCTCCGGTTCACCGATGCCCAGCAGCACCCGCAGGGCCGGGTCCTCCGGGGCATCGGGATCCTCCACCCAGCCACCCCGATCCACGGCCCGGGGCAGCAGGCGGCCGAAACGCACTTCGGCCCCGAGGCTCCGCGTCTTCCAGGAGGTGCCTTCCTTCGGGGGATGCTGGCCCAGGAGTCGGTTCGGGCCTTCCGCAGGGCGGGCGGTCACGGTCAGAGGCTGGGGCGGAAGCTGGATCTCCTCCACCCGCAGGCGCAAGCCCCGTCCCAGGTTCTGGCCTTCCGGGGCCAGCGCCGAGGCCAGAGGGGCTTCGTGGCGCTCTCCGCTCCAGCCCTCCACCAGCAGACCCCCCACCAGCAGGAGGGGCGCCAGATGCGCGAGGAGGAAGCCGAAACGAGGTGCGGTGTAGGGTCTGCGCTTCATGATCGCGGTGCCCAGGGAGGCCGCCAGCAGCAGGGCCGAAGGCACCAGGAACCAGGGCGCGCGCCCCGGGGCCAGGTCGCCTCGCCCTCCCAGAACGATCAGCAGGAGCCCCAGCGCCATAATCTGGGCCACGGCCGAGGGCAGGGAAGCCAGGGCCGCGAGGCCGCGGCGAGAACCGGTGGAGGGGGAATCAGCCACCGGGGGACCTCAGAGCAGGGCCAGGAGGCCCACGAGGTAGAAGGACAGCTCCAGGGGCGGTTCCACCTTGGAGGACCCGGCGGTGAAGCGCTCGTGGTACAGCCACAGGTAGGCCACGGGGTAGGCGGCGGCCAGGGTGGCGAGGCCGATGGGCAGCCAGGGCCGGGGCAGGCCCGCCTCCAGGGTGGTCCAGGCGAAGGCGGCCAGGGCCAGGGTCAGCAGGGTCAGCAGCACGATCTTGGTGGCCCGGCGTCCGATGAGGATGGGCAGGGTTTCCCGGCCCAGGATCTGATCGTTCTGCATGTCCTTGATGTTGTGGATGGCGGTACGCGCGAACACGAGGCTGGTCACCACCAGCACCCCGGCCCAGGTCCGCAGGTTCCAGGCGGCGCTGTGGTGCCACAGGGGCAGGGCCACGGCCACGATGGCGAGGGCCAGGGACACCAGGATGTCCTTGGAACCGGGGATGCCCGACAGGCTCAGGCGGCGTCCGAACAGGTTGAGGCGCTGCTTGTACAGCAGACCGAAGGCGGAGGCGGTGGCCACCACCAGGAAGGAGCCCAGGCCCATGGTGGCCGCGACCCCCAGGGCGATGCCCAGGCTGGCCAGGCCGGTGCCCAGGAACAGGGCCCGATGGCGTTCCAGAATCTTGGCCCGGGCGGGGCCCTTGGAGCCCAGGCCCATGGGGTCCAGGAAGGGGGCCAGCAGGAACATGGCCAGCACGTAGGTGCCGGAGATGGCCGGGTACTGCCAGGTGCGGGGCGTGCCCATCCAGTCGTGGATGCCGAGGGTCATGAACACCGCTCCCAGGGCCAGCAGCAGGGGCATCCCCAGGGCCAACCGCAGCAGCTTGGCCAGGCGGCCGGGGCCCCGGCCCAGCTCCTCCAGGGCGTCCACCACTTCCTCCACCAGCCAGGTGGGGGTGGAAGCACCCGCGAGCACCCCCACGGTTTCATGCCCCGTGAAGACCGAACGGTCCAGTTCCGCGGCAGTCTCCACGAACTGGTGGGGCTTGCCGTGGTGCGCCGCCAGTTCCGCCAGGTGGCGGGTGTTGGCGGAGTTCTTGCCGCCCACGATCACCACGTGGTCCACCCTGGAGGCGATCTCCCGGGCCTCGTTCTGGCGCGTCCAGGTGTCTTCGCAGATGGTGTTCTCCACGATCAGATCGCCGGACCGCTCCCGGAGCCGGTCCACGATGGTGTGGAAATCCTGCACCGTGAAGGTGGTCTGGGCCACCACCAGGGCCTTGCGCAGCTGTTCCTCGGGCAGCGCCTCCGCCTCGGCCATGTTCTGCACGATGATCGATCCGTGGTCCGCGAAGCTGCGGTGGGCCTCGCTTTCGGCGTGGCCCCGACTGCCCAGGATGATGGTGAAGTAGCCCTTGGGGCTCCACTTCTTGATCTTGCTGTGGACCTTGGCCACCTCCGGGCAGGTGGCGTTCACGATCTTCAGCTCGCCCTTGGCCTGGCGCTCCTTGAGGCCCCGAAGGTCCTGGATGGGGATGCCGTGGGCCCGGATCACCACCGTGCCTTCGGCCACCTGGTCCGGCGCCGGAGCCACGCCCACGCCCCGCTTGCCGAGGAGGTCCAGGGCCTGGGGGTTGTGGATGAGCGGGCCCAGGGTCTGCACCCGTTCGCCGTCGCTGCGGGCCGAGGCCTCCAGCACCGCGTCCATGGCCCGGCGCACCCCCCAGCAGAAGCCCGCGGTTTTCGCGACGATCACCTTCATGTCCACCTCGAAACCCGACCTAAATGGTCGATATTCAGTCTAGCGCCAGCCCCGGCCGGCCGTGGAAAAAGCCTTGCCTCAAGGCGGGACCTTCCAACACCCTGGAATCCACGGGCCGCCCCGAGCCCGAGGGTATTTCACATGGCCGTTGCTCCCCCGCTCCTTCCCGTCACGCTCACGTGCAACACGGACCTCCGCTTCATCGACCTGATCCAGGTGGTGGGCTCGGAGCTGCTCAAGCACCTGAGCTTCTCCCACGAGGATGGGGAACGGCTGTGGCTGGCCATCCAGGAAGGCATCGCCAACGCCATGCGCCATGGCAACCGTCTGGATCCCGCCAAGCTCATCAAGGTCACCTTCAATCCCAGCGCCGCCAACCTGGAAATCCGCATCGAGGACCAGGGGCCCGGTGTGGACCTTGAGAGCATCCCCAATCCCAACCTGCCCGAGAACCTCCTGAAGCCCGGCGGCCGGGGCGTCTACTTCATGAAGCAGGTCATGGACACGGTGGAACTGATCCGAAGCGCCGAAGGCAGCACGCTGGTGCTGGTCAAGCACCGCCGCCACGCGGAGGCCGCGGAGGCCTGAGGTTCTGCGCAAACCGCTTCCGCCTTCAGCCCCGGCCCATGCCGGGGCTTTTTGAATTCCCAACGCGCGAATTTCCTATACCCTGGAGTATTGGTTTCTGTGAGGTTGGAATGGCTGTTCAGTGTGGCATCGTGGGGCTTCCCAATGTGGGTAAATCTACTCTTTTCAATGCTTTGACCAGTGCAGGGGCCGCCAGCGCCAACTACCCGTTCTGCACCATCGAGCCCAACACGGGCGTGGTGGATGTGCCCGATGACCGCATGGGCAAGCTGGCGGACATCGTGAATCCCCAGCGCGTCCTCCCCGCCGCCCAGGAATTCGTAGACATCGCGGGCCTGGTGAGGGGCGCCAGCAAGGGCGAAGGCCTGGGCAACGCCTTTCTGGCCAACATCCGCGAGACCGATGCCATCGTCCAGGTGCTGCGCTGCTTCGAAGGTGAAGTCACCCACGTGGAAGGCGCCGTGGATCCCGTGCGCGACCTGGGCATCATCGATACCGAGCTGATCCTCAAGGATATGGAATCCATCGAGAAGGCGATGGATCGCCACATCAAGACGGCCCGCAGCGGCAACAAGGAAAGCCAGGCCCTGGTGGCGGTCATGGAGAAGGTCAACGCAGCCCTCAACGATGGCCGGTGGGCCCGCACGGCAGACCTCTATAAAGAGGATGTGGCCCTGCTCAAGCCCTTCTGCCTGCTGACGTTGAAGCCCATGCTGCTGGTCGGGAATATTTCCGAAGAGGATATTCCCAACCCGATGGGCAACGCGCATTTTGCGGCCCTCGTGCAGGCCGGCGAAGCGCGCGGGTGCCCTGTGATTCCCATCTGCTCCAAGCTGGAGGCGGAAATCCAGGAGCTGCCTGAGGAGGAGCGCCCCCTGTTCCTGGAGGAAGCGGGCCTCAAGGAACCCGGGCTCAACGTGCTGATCCGCGCCAGCTACAAGCTGCTCGGCCTGCAGACCTACTTCACCGCCGGCGTGAAGGAGGTCCGCGCCTGGACCATCCCCGTGGGCGCCACGGCCCCCCAGGCGGCTGCGGCCATCCATACGGACTTCGAAAAGGGCTTCATCCGCGCCCAGGTCATCAGCTACGACGATTTCGTCCGCCTGGGCGGCGAGCAGCCCGCCAAGGAAGCGGGCCGCATGCGCAGCGAAGGCAAGGAATACATCGTCCAGGATGGCGATGTGATGCACTTCCTGTTCAACGTGTAGGCGGCTCGCCTCACTCCCCTACGAAGCTGAACCAGAAGCGCACCCCCAGGTAGGGGCCTTCGAAGCCTTCCGGGAGGCGGGGCAGGGGATCGGAGCGGCGCACGGCCAGTTCGGCGCTGCGGTCCAGGCTGGCATTGCCGCTGGTGACTTCGGTGCGGATGCTGTCCAGGCTGCCATCCCGGCGGATGCGGAAGTAGATCTGCACCCGGCCCTGGGTGCCGCCCACCCGGCTCCAGTTGGAGGTGATCTGGTTCTGCACCTGCTGGAGGTACCAGACGAAGGGGAAGTTGCCGTCCAGCTCTCCGATGAGGCCCACGCCGCCCATGGCGCCGCCGGAGGCCTTCAGGCCCGGCACGCCGGTGCCCACGCCGATGCCGCCGCCCTGGCCCGCGCCGGCCGCGCCCGTGGCCGTGCGGGGCGCCGCGTTGGCGCCCTTGGCAGCTGCCGGAGCCTTGCCCATGCTCGTGGCATCGGTGTTCGTGCCCTTGGGTGCTGCGGAACGGCTGGTGCCGAAGGCGTTGGGCGTGACCGGGGCGGCCTTGCCGCCGTGGTCCGGGGCCACGTCCTCGACCCGACGGATGCGTTCGCCGCTTTCGCCCGCCTCCTGGGGGCTCACCCCGCCGGAGGTGCCGCCTCCCGAGGCCGGCAGCGTGACCCAGGTGACCTTGGGGGTTTCCGGCGCGGGGGCCATGCGGGGAGCCAGCAGGATGATGCCGGCGACCAGCAGGTGGACCCCGGCGCTGAGGGCCAGACCCGCCGGGAAGGGCAGCACCCGGAGGGCGGCCCGCTCCTTGAGGAAGCCGTAGAGGTCCTGGCTCATCGGGCCTGGGAATCCGTGGGGATCGCCTGGGTGACGAAACCCACCTGGGTGAAGCCCGCTTCGCGGACCGCATCCACTACGGTGATGACGCGGCCGTATGGTACGGCGTAATCGGCCCGCACCAGCACCGGCCGCTTGCGGCCCTGGGCCGCCCGCTCCCGCAGCCGCCGCTTCAGCACCGCTTCCGTGAGGAAGGCGGACTCGAACTGGATGCGGCCATCCCGGGCCAGGGAAACGGTGATGGCCTCGCTCTCCAGGTTCCGGCCCGTGCGGCTTTCCGGCAGGTTCACATCCACGCCGGTGGTCAGCATGGGCGCCGCCACCATGAAGATGATGAGGAGCACCAGCATCACATCGATGAGCGGCGTCATGTTGATGTCCGCCATCTGTCCGCGCTTGCTGCCGGGCGTGAACGCCATTGCGACCTCCGCGGCCCAGGATACACCCGGGCTACGATGAATCCGGGAGGTCCGGTGCTGCACCGCGCGCTGTACGCCAACTGGGAGGAGCCGCCGGAGGCCATGGCCTTCGAACTCACCCTGTTCGAAGCCCTGGCGGACCTGCAGGGGCGCCTTGCCCGCATCCTGCCGGGACTGGAGCGGGCCCTGTCGGATCCGGGGGCCGCGCCTTCGGCCTTCTGGGACGACTGCCTGGGCCTGTATCTGCGGGCTCCGGCCCTGGTGAACATCGCCCTGAACCACAAGATCTGCGTGGAGCAGGGCCTGCCCCTGCATCCCACCCACTACTTCGAAGTGGGCGAGAAGCACCGCCACCAGGTGACCTATCCGGAGGCCCAGGTGGCCCAGGCCCAGGCCTTCTTCCTGGCGGCCATCGCTGCGGCGCGGGCCGTGGTGTCCCTGGCCCCGGAGGCGCCCGCGGCCCTGGCGGACCTGCAGCGGGAGGTGCCGGACGCCATCCGGCATTTCGTCTACACCAGCACCCGGGACCGCTATACCTGGCGGGCTTCGGAGCCCCGGAAGATCCAGCGCCTGGCCGACGATGTGCGCCGCGCCATCCGGCCCGCAGCCCTGGTGGGCGCGGCCCACGGCTCCATCATGGCGGGCCTGCTGCTGGCCCACCTGCTGGATGCGCCCCTCTACTTCATCCGCTTCTCCCTCTTCAAGCGCAAGGACACGGCGCCGGTCATCGCCCCCAGCGATCTGGCCTGCCTCACGGCCTACCGCCGCGGTCCCGTGCTGCTCTTCGACGAGGATGTGGCCAAGGGCACCACCCTGGGCCAGTTCTCGCACTTCCTGAAACCCTTCTTCGACGAAGCCTATTCCGCCGGGGTGCTGCGGCACCGCCACGCGGGTTTCCGCCCCGATTTCGTGGGCGAAGTGTGGTCCGACTGATGGCGCGCCTGATCCTCGCCGAGAAGCCGAGCATGGGCCGGGCCATCGCCGCGGCCCTGGGGCTTGCCGGATCGGGGCGCAGCTTCATCCAGGGCCAGGGCCTCATCGTTACCTGGTGCGTGGGCCATCTGGTGGAGGCCCTGGGGCCCGAGGGCTACGACCCGGCCCTCAAGAGCTGGCGCATGGACACGCTGCCCATCTTTCCCGAGGCCTTCCGCTACGCGCCCATCGAACAGACCAAGGAGCAGTATGAAACGGTGGCCCGGCTGCTCACCCGGGAGGACGTGACGGAGGTGGTGAACGCCACGGACGCGGGCCGGGAGGGCGAGCTGATCTTCGACCTGGTGTATCGGCTCTCGGGCTGTGCCAAGCCGGTGCTGCGCTTCTGGACCTCCAGCCTCACGGACGAGGCCATCCGCGAAGCCTTCGGGGCCCTGAAGCCCGGCGAAGCCTACGCGGGCCTGCGGGATGCGGCCCGCAGCCGCCAGGAGGCGGACTGGCTGGTGGGGATCAACTGCACCCGGGCCCAGACCCTGGTGGCCCGGCGCTCTGGCGGAGAGGGCGTGTACTCCGTGGGCCGGGTGCAGACGCCCACCCTGGCCATCCTCGTGAACCGCGAGCGGGAGATCCTCGAGTTTGTGCCCAAGGATTTCTGGACCCTCCAGGCGGTCTTCGGGGCGCCGGAGGGGAGCTACCGGGGCAAGTGGTTCCGGGCGGGCGAAGGCCGCGACCAGGAGCGCTTCGATACCGAGGCCGAGGCCCGGGAGCTGGCGGCGCGGCTGGCGGGGCTGCCGGGGCAGGTGGGCTCGGTCACGGGCAAGACGGAGAAGAAGAAGCCGGAGCTGCTCTACGACCTCACGACCCTCCAGAAGGAGGCCAACAAGCGCTTCGGCTTCACCGCCGAGCACACCCTGGCGGTGGCCCAGGACCTTTACGAAGCCAAGCTGCTCTCCTACCCCCGCACCAACAGCCGCCACCTCACCAAGGCCGACGAGGCCAAGGCCGCGGGCTGGCTCAAGGCCCTGGCCCAAGGCCAGCTCGGGGAGCTGAAGCCCTTCCTGGAGGAGCTGCGGGGCCGCTGGCCCGCGAAGCTGGACAAGCGCTTCGTGGACGATGGCCAGGTGGAGGACCACTCTGCCCTGGTGCCCACGGAAACCCCTGCCCAGGGCCTGTCGGGCGACCGCCTGAAGGTCTACGAACTGGTTGCCCGGCGCTTCCTGGCCGCCTACTTCCCCGAGCGGGTGGAGGCCAAGACGGCCGTGGTCACGGTGATCGCGGAGGAGACCTTCAAGACCAACGGCACCGTGGTGAAGGAGCTGGGCTGGTCGGCGGTGGATCCGCCCCATGCCCGGCCCCGGAAGGAGAAGAAGGCCAAGGAGGCCGATCCCGACGCCGAGGAGCCGGAGGCCGACGAGCCCGAGGAGGAGGCCGGCACCCTGCCGCCCCTGGCCCGCAAGCAGGCTGTGGAGGTGAAGGACCTGCTGCCCAGATCCGGCAAGACCACGCCCCCCAAGCGCATGACCGAAGGGGATCTGCTGGCAGCCATGCAGGGGGCGGGCCGTGAGCTGGACGACGACGAACTGAAGGGCGCCATGAAGGACCGGGGCCTGGGCACCCCGGCCACCCGCGCCGGCATCATCGAGACCCTGCTCAAGCGGGGCTACCTGGCCCGCAAGCGCAACATCCTGCAGCCCACGGACAAGGGCATGGCCCTCATCACCGGCCTCAAGGCCGAAAGCCTCACCTCGCCCCAGATGACCGGCGCCTGGGAGGCCCGCCTGGAGCGCATGCGCCGCGGCGAGGACACGCGGGAGGCCTTCATGGGCGATGTGAAGGGCTTCGTGGCGGAGCTGGTGGGCCAGATCCGCGCTTCGAGCCCCGCCGCCGCCCCACGCCCCGTCACGGGGCCCGTGGTGGGCGCCTGCCCCGGCTGCGGGGGCAGCCTGCACCTGCGCACCTGGGAGGGCCGCTCCTACGTGCGCTGCGGCGGCGATGGGTGCCGGGTGGCCTACGACACCGATGCCGAAGGTCAGCCCCTGGAGCGCTGTCCCTGCGGCGGCCCCATGCGCACCTTCAAGGATGGCGGCAAGGCCTGCGTGGTCTGCGGCGCCCGGGAGGGCGAACCCGCCGCCCCCGCGCCCCGCCCCTGTCCCACCTGCGGCCAGCCCATGCGCGTCATCCCCAGCACCCGCCGGGGCCAGTGGTTCCAGCGCTGCAGTGCCTGCGGTATCACCGAGGCGGGGTAGGGGGGCCGAGTTGTTTTGAATGAAGCATGAATTAAGTCGAAAACAATTCCGAATGGGTGCGAAGAAATCCGAGCCAGATGCCTCATTTTAAGGGCCTCATGGGTGGAAGCAGGCCCTCTACGGTTTTTTACTTTTGTCAGAATTTAATCAAAATTTATTAAAAAACGGAATGGCCTAGGGCCATTCCGTTTTTGTTGTTTTTGTTTGATTTTATTTTGTTTTTGGGATGTATGGCCCAGAAGGGAGGCCTTGGTCCACTCTGAATATGGCATTACCGTTTGCTTGTTGGGCTAAAGGAATATAATTAGGGGCTGCCTTGGTTACGCCAGCGGTGATGGCGGCGCTGATGAGATCGACAAGGGGGTTGCCACTAGAACTATTTTGTGGTGTATAATTCATGGATTCTTGGCTGGACCAGAGTTCTTCTCCTGTTTTTCCACTTTTTAGTGAATATTGGAAAGCAACCTTGACTGATGTTGAAAGTACTGCATATTCGGCAGTCCATTTATCGATCACAATATACAAAATTGCGTCGGCTCCAAATAATTCGCCAAGTTTTTTGGGGTTTGCATGGTGTACCAGGTTTGCATCAGCAAGTCCATCGTCTTCTAAAACTCTTTTCACTAGATTTATGGGATAAACATAGAATCCGCGTTCTGCAACTGGTTTGCTGATTGTTGCTAAAAAATAATCCGAGGCCGTGACGTCAACACTTTTGTTGATAACAGGAATAATTAAGATTGATTTCGGGTTTTCACTATAAAACTTTGTGTAATCTTTGGGTGTGGCTGCTGGTGGCCGGCACCCTATGGTTATTAATGTGAGTATAGCGGCTGCTAAAAATGGATTATTTTTCATCGAGTGCTCCTGCTGTCATTTTTTGAATTTGTTAATTTGTCATCCTTTTTGGGGGTTGGATTCTTGCAAATTAGAATCATTTTTTCCATAAAAAAAGTTGATTCTGGCCATTTCGATTTTTCTTTTTCAAACCAAATAATCGCATCATTGTTTTTTTGCGTTGTTAATAAATAATATCCATATTCGGCATAAATACCTGGTGGCACTTTGCCTTTTGATTCTGCTGATGTTATTTGTTCATGTAATGACTCGCCATATTTAGTCAAACTTGTTGGATCCTTCATAAGTTTATATAGTGAATTTTCGTAATCCCCCCATTGGTAAAGGGTTGGAGGTGAACAAGCTACGCCTGTAATGAGCACCATGGTTCCAATCCATAAAAGTGATTTCATTATTTCACCTCACGGGGGACACTTACGGAACGCATTTCGCCCCCTCCAAAGAAAATTCGATGAATCAAAAGTGTTGCGCCGTCCTTTTTGATTTCGATGATGTGTGTTCCAGGTTCAACAGAGAGTACATTTGGATCGCCGGAAAAGGCATCTGCAGAGCCAACCGGTTTTCCGTCAAGAAATAGGATGGCGCCGGAGGGGGCCCCCATCACCCTGAGAGTCGAACGACCATCGATAGTTTGAACAGTCGTGTTTGGCATTTTACAACTTGTTGAAATAAATCCAATTAACATAAGACATAATGCTTTGTTCATGGTTGTTTCACCTCAGAAACATAAAGATTGTCTTGTTGATTAATGTTACCTTCGATAATTTCGCAAATCGACCCTTCGCTTATCTCTGAATCTCCAAATAAATTGATCACGCGAACAAGCCCAATTTGTGTGGATGGAAGAGTTATTTCGAATCCACTCTGATTGCTTTTGACTCTTTCTCCTTCTTTGAATATCGCTAGTTTATCTCCTATTTTTAATCCTTGTCTATGGCCACCCGATATGTAAATTTTGTTGCCATCTGTTTTTAGTATGTCGGTTCTCCATGGCCTTTCGTTGATTTTATTGACAATATCATTCATTACGTCAGAGATGGCTGCACCTATAGCACGATCATTAAGTGTTGCATCATATTCAGATCTACTTCCGTAGCCAGCAATAGACCCTGTCTCAGTGTTGGCTTCTCCCATTCCCGTCGCCGTGAAAAATGCAAGGCCTGTTTTCACATCGATTAGGCGCACCTCGACTTTGGCCCTTGCAACTTGGTTCTTGGTGGCACTTAAAAAACCAACTTTGCCACCGGTGGATCGGCCAAATTCGGTCACGGACCCAACTACCAGGGTGTCTACCCCAACTAGGTTCTCTTGGCCTGTAAGGCGCTGCTCTCGCTTGACTCTTTCTAGGTCGGGACGCTCGAATACGAGGAATTGTCCGGATTTGATTAACCGGTTGTAGAGCATATCCGAGGCCTGTTTGCCGAGGGGATCGAGATCGCCATCTGTGAGAAGAGATCGACCGTAACGCGTCTCGTTGGTGAAGCGGGCTACCGCGATCTTCCTCTTAAACCACTTTTCGGGTAGCGAGTTGACTTGTGGTTGGGTTGAGGAAGGTGGCGTGATTGGGACCAACACTGGCGTGGATACGGTCGCGCAACCAATTCCGACAAGAAGGACTGTTGTCGAGAGGATCAAAGGTGGGATTTTTGACATGGGCTCCTCCAGTGATTGGGGTGATTTGGTTGTTGACTAAAAAAATCGATTGACAATGGCCCAACATTTGGCTGTTCCGACAAAAAATGAAAGGAAGCCAAGGCTCACTCGACTCGCCCGAAGATCTGCAGAAGCCAGACCCCATTCGAACCCCACTAGGGTTGAATCGTCAATTGGGTTCGTGACCATGACTGAAATTTCATCCAGACCGTTTCGGGCGTTTTCAGCCCCGGCAAGAGAAGCCTCATCGGTCATTTTGACCTTGCCATGCATCCGCCGACCCGGGTCCTCCGTATAGGTCTGTATCGCCGGTGCGATGCGACGGACGGACCCCTTGGACCTTGAGCTCTCCATGCCCCTGGAAGCGGCCCCGGCCGAGGCCGGCTTCGTGCCCGGCAGCTTCCGGGAGATCGTGGCGGCCCATCAGTCCCGGGTGTTCTCCATCGCGTTCCACGCCCTGCGGAACCGCGCCCAGGCGGAGGATGTGGCCCAGGAGGTCTTCCTGCGGCTCTCCAGCCGCCTGGACACGATCCAGTCGGAGGCGCACCTGGTGGCCTGGCTCCGCCGGGTCACGGCGCGCCTCTGCATCGACGAGCTGCGCCGTCCCGCCCGCAACGCCCCCAGCCTCGAGGGGGTGGCGGAACCGGGCGAGGCGGCGGAGCCCGGCGATCCCTTCCTGTCGGCGCACCTGCGCCGGCTCCTGGCGGACCTGCCGGGGCCGGCCCGGCTGGCCCTGATCCTCCGGTACCAGGAGGATCTGGAGCCCCAGGAGATCGCCGCGGTCCTGAACGAACCCGTCCCCACCATCAAGAGCCGCCTGGCCCGCGGTCTCCAGCGGTTGCGGGACGGCCTGAAGCACCTGGGGGTGGAGGCATGATCGATCTGGAACGGGAACTGGCCCGCGCCCTGCGCCCCCAGGAAGCCCCCGCGGGCTTCGCGGAGCGGGTGCTCCGGGCCGACCGGAGCCGCCGCGCCCGGCGCCGCACCTGGCTGGCCGCCGCCTCCTTCGCCCTCGTCCTCCTGCCCGCGGGCTGGGCCTACCAGCGGCACCAGCAGCAGCAGCGGGCGGAAGCCCAGCTCCGGCTGGCCCTGGAAGTGGCCAGCGAACGCCTCAACCTCGCCCTTCAACGCCTGAACCCTCCCACGGAGTAGCCATGTCCAGCCCCCTGTCCCACGCCTTCGTCCCCGCCGCCCTCGTCTGCCTCCTGGCGGCCCTCCCCGCCTCGGCCCAGCAGGCCCGGCTCAAGCTCGACCACCTGAACGCACTGGCCGCCAAGGCCTCGGAGGTGGTGGAGGTCACCCTCGACGGCCAGGCCCTGGCCATGGGCGCCAAGTTCCTGGAAAAGGAGCCCGAAGCCCGGGCGCTGGTGCAGGGCCTCACCGGAATCTATGTGAAGGTCTTCGAGTTCGAGCAGCCCGGCGCCTACACCTCGGCGGACGTGGAGGCCATCCGCAGCCAGCTCCAGGCCCCCGGCTGGTCCCGCATCGTGCAGGTGAAGAGCCGCAAGGACGGCGATGTGGGCGTCTACGTGTTGTCCGATGGCAAGGGCGGCAACGCCGGGATGGTCATCTTCGTGGCCGAAGCCAAGGAACTGGTGGTGGTGAACATCGTGGGGCCCATCGACCTGGAGAAGCTGAGCTCCCTGGAGGGCCGCATGGGCATCCCCAAGGTGGGGCTCGGCAAGGGAGGTGCGAAGTGATCGGCCGCCTGGGCCTGGCGCCGGTCCTGGCTGCGGTGCTGGTGGCGGGCGTTCCGGTCCAGGCCCGGGACCGCGCCTTCAGCCGCCTGGTGGACCGCCTGGAGGCCCACTACCAGAAGGCGCCCATGGGCACGGGCTTCCTGGGCTTCCTGGCCCGCTGCTTCAGCCCCGAAGGCGTGAGCGGCCTGCGCATGGCCATCTTCGAGGACGTGGACAGCCGCCGCGCGCCCCTGGGTGGGGACTTCGACGCCTTCGTGCAGCGGACCGTGGGGCCCGACCGCACGCCCCTGGTGCGCGTCGCCCGGAAGGATGGCGAGCGGGTCTACCTCTACGCCCGGCCCCAGGGCGAGCGGATGGAACTCCTGGTGGTGGCCGCCGAAGCCACCGAGGCCGTGGTGCTCTCCATGAAGGTGGATCCGGAGCGCTTTCAGGCCTGGATGGAGGATCCCGAAGGCCTGGCCCGGCGCCGGGGGCATTGATCCAGGCGGGGCTGCGGGAGCCGAACCCTTGTGCCGCTGCATCACCCGGGGTAGCCAAACCCTTGCAGCATGGGGAAGAATGGGGAACCTTGCAGGGCAAAAGCACCCTGGGTGGAGACACCCAAAGGTTTCCGATCGTTGAGGCTGACGGTCATCCCGGGGGCCTTCATCCCCTTGGCATCTCGAGCTGGATTTTCTGGAGGATTCAATGGAGAAGGCGATGATTCGGCTGCGGATGGGCTCGCATGACGCCCATTACGGTGGCGAGCTGGTGGATGGCGCGAAGATGCTCCAGCTCTTTGGCGATGTGGCAACCGAGCTTCTGATCCGCCAGGATGGCGATGAAGGACTGTTTGCAGGCTACGAAAAGGTGGAATTCCTGGCCCCTGTTTTTGCTGGTGACTACATCGAGGCCACGGGTGAAATCATCCATGTGGGGAACTCCTCCCGGAAGATGAGCTTTGAAGCGCGGAAGGTCATTGCGCCCCGGAAGGATCTGAACGATTCGGCCGCCGACGTGCTTGCGGAACCGGTTGTTGTCTGCCGCGCCACGGGCACCTGTGTCGTTCCCAGGGACAAGCAGCGCCGCGCGTGAGGTTCCTGGCATGAACGCCCAAACGCATGGCGTTCACGCAGATGAAAAATCATGGAATGCCGATTGAGCTGTTCGGGAGAATGCGCTGATGCCTTACACCTACTTCACCCTTGAAACGGCGGATCGCGTCACGGTGGTCACCCTGCGGCGGCCGGAGGCGCTGAATGCCCTGTCCACGGCGGTTCTTGCGGAACTTGACGCGGTGATCGGCGAACTGGAGACGATCGAGGCGTCGGATGCCGTCATTCTGACGGGCGAAGGCAAGGCCTTTGTGGCGGGCGCGGATATTGCCGAAATGCAAGGTTTTTCGGCCGAGGAGGGCCGGGCTTTCGGCGAGTTCGGCGCGCGGGTTTTCCGGCGCCTCGAACGCTTGAAGAAGCCCGTGATCGCGGCGGTCAACGGATTCGCCCTGGGGGGGGGCTGCGAACTGGCCATGGCCTGCGATCTCCGCATTGCGAGCGATAAGGCCAAGTTCGGGCAACCGGAGGTGGGGCTCGGGATCACGCCCGGCTTTTCGGGAACCCAGCGCCTGCCGCGCCTGGTGGGGGTCGCCAAGGCCAAGGAGCTCATCTACACCGGTGACATTATCAAGGCCGACGAGGCGCTTGCGATCGGCCTGGTCTCCAAGGTCGTTCCGGCCGAGGACTTGATGTCTGCCTGCCATGAACTGGCGCGGCGCATGGTGAAGAACGCCCCCAGGGCCGTGGCCCACGCCAAGGCCGCCATCCAGCGTGGGATGGAAACCGACCTGGACACCGGCATCGCCCTGGAACACGGGCTTTTCGGCCTTTGTTTCGCCACGGCGGATCAGAAGGAAGGCATGGGGGCTTTCCTCGAGAAGCGAACCCCGGTCTTTTCGGGAAAATAGTCTGGGAATCGATTGCACAAGGAGCGAAGCGATGAAGGTGATGGTGCTGGGCGCTGGAACGATGGGTTCGGGGATCGCGCAGGCGTTCGCCGTTTCCGGTTATCAGGTGATCGTGCGGGATCTTCAGCAGGCATTTGTGGATAAAGGCCTTGCCGGCATCGCGAAAAGCCTTGACCGCATCGTGGCCAAAGGCAACTTGTCGGACGAGGACCGGAAGGCGGCCTTGGGCCGTTTGTCTGGAACGACGGAGCTTTCCGCGGCTGCCGATGTGGATCTGGTGATCGAGGCGGCCGTTGAAAACATGGCCATCAAGAAGGCTGTGTTTGCGGAACTGGACAGCGTCTGCAAGCCGGAAGCGATCCTGGCCACCAACACATCGTCCCTTTCGATCACCGAAATTGCCTCGGCGACCCAGCGGCCTCACCAGGTGATCGGGATGCATTTCTTCAACCCGGTCCCCATGATGAAGCTGGTGGAGGTCATCAAGGGTTTGGCGACCAGTGATGAAACGAAGGCGACCATCGTCGAACTCTGCGGAACGCTTGGCAAGACCCCGGTGGAGGTGAGCGAGGCCCCGGGTTTTGTCGTGAACCGCATCCTGATTCCGATGATCAACGAAGCCATCGGCATTCTTGCGGATGGCGTGGCCACGGCCGAGGATATCGATGCTGCGATGAAGCTCGGTGCCAATCACCCCATCGGCCCCTTGGCCTTGGCGGATCTCATTGGCAACGATGTCAATCTCGCGATCATGGAAACGCTCTATCAGGAGTTCGGCGATGCGAAATACCGCCCGCATCCGCTGCTGCGCAAGATGGTCCGCGGGGGATACCTCGGGAAGAAGACCGGCAAGGGCTTCTTCGACTACTCGAAGTAGGTGAAGGCTTGCGACTGAAGCGGCTTTCGTAAGGCCCTTTCCCTGGCCTGCCGCCTGGGGCGGCGTGCGCTCAGGGGGTGCCGGGGAAGGCCCTGGACTCGCCGCTTCGGCGCAGGTGCAGCAGGAACTCCCGGTTGCCTTCGCCGCCCAGGATGGGGCTGGGCGCCAGGGCCTGGGGCCGAAGTTCCGTGGCCTGGAAGAAGGCCCACAGTTCCCGGCACACCCGGTCGTGCACGGCGGGATCCCTCACGATCCCGCCGTCGCCCACATCGTCCCGGCCCGCTTCGAACTGGGGCTTGAGCAGCAGCAGGGCCTCGGCGTCCTCCGTGAGGCTCGGCAGCAGGGGCGGGATGACCAAGCGCAGGCTGATGAAGCTGAGATCGCCCACCAGCAGACTGCAGCGTTCCGGGATGCGGTCCGGCTCCCAGGTTCGAAGGTTCACCTGCTCCAGGCTCACCACCCGCGCATCGGTGCGGAGCCTCCAGTGGAGCTGGTTGGTGCCCACGTCCACGGCGTAGACCTTTGCCGCGCCCCGCTGCAGCAGGCAGTCCGTGAAGCCGCCGGTGCTCGCTCCCGCATCGAAACAGATGCGGCCCGTGGGATCCACGCCGAACACCTCCAGCCCGCCTGCCAGCTTCAGGCCGCCGCGGCTCACAAAGGGCAGGGCCTCGCCTCGGAGCCGGAGGGGGGCGTCCTCGGCCACGCCCGTTCCCGCCTTGGTCACGGGCCGATCGTCCACCAGCACATCGCCCGCGAGGATCCGGGCCTGGGCCTTGGCCCGGGTCTCACACAACCCGCGCTGCACCAGGAGTTGATCGAGACGGACCTTGGCCATGGATCCAGAAGAACACGACGGGGGCGGCAAGACCAGGAGGCGGGCTATCGGCGTCGCCGGGTGACCTTCCGGGCCTTGGGTTTGGGTGCTGGTTCCGGCAGGCCCTTCTGGCGCCGCAGTTCGGCGCGGTAGGCGGCGACGTTGCGATTGTGGGCGGCGAGGGTGGGGGCGAAGCGGTGCCCGCCCAGGCCCGTGGCCACGAAGTAGAGGTCCTGGCCCACCTGGGGCTCCCGGGCGGCGATGATGGCTTCGGGGCCGGGGAGGCCGATGGGCCCCGGGGGCAGGCCCTTCATGGTGTAGGTGTTGTAGGGGTGCGGGGCGCGCACATCCTGGCCGGTGGGGGCGGTGAAACGCAGGTCGCCCCGCATCCAGCGGGCGTAGAGGCTGGTGGGATCGCACTGGAGGGGCATGCCGATCTGCAGGCGCTTGAGGTAGACGCCGGCCACCTTGGGGCGTTCCTCGGGCACCCGGGTTTCCTTCTCCACCAGGGAGGCGAGGATCAGGGTTTCGTAGGGAGCCAGGGGCCCGCCTTCGAGCTTCGGCCGCACCTGGGCCCGGAAGGCTTCCACGAGGCGCAGCATGACTTCTTCGGGCTCCAGGGCCCGGTGCAGGCGGTAGGTGGCCGGGGCGATCAGTCCCTCCAGGCTCGGGGCTTCGGGAAAGCCCGCCTCCCGGGCCAGCCGCGGGCTCTTCCAGAGGGTCCAGAAGATGTCCTCGGGCACGAAGGGCTCCAAGCGCTTCTGGATGGCCCAGGCGTGGAGTCCCGGCACCAGGACGAGGTTGGTGTAGTGGATGTCGCCTTTGCGGAGCTTCTCCGCCACCCGCGCCATGGAGGCGCCGGGCTGCACGGCGTACTCGCCCCGGATGAGCTGGAGCTTGCGGGTGCGGGCCCAGAGCTTGAACAGGGTGGCGTTGCGGATGACGCCTTCCCGTTCGAGCTGGTCGGCGATCTGGTCCACCGAGGCGCCCTTGGGCACCAGGAAGCGGGTTTCCTGGCGCAGGGGTCCGCTCCGCCGCCAGGACCAGAGGCCTCCCAGGGGAATCAGGGCCAGGATGGCCGTGGCGGCCAGAAGCCGGAGGGAGGCGTGGACCTTCGCCACGGTCAGGCCAGCTCGCGGTGCTGAACCACGAGGCCCGGGATATCGGCCTTCAGCTCCTCCGCCAGCAGCTCCACCAGGGCGACGCTGCGGTGCTGGCCGCCGGTGCAACCGATGGCCACGGTCAGGTAGGCGCGTGAATCACTCACATAACTGGGCAGCCAGTTTTTGATGAACTGCCGGATGTCAGCCAGCATGCGCATGACTTCCGGCTGGGCTTCGAGAAACTCGATCACCGGTGGATCACGACCATCGAGCGGACGTAGCTGTGGATCGTAATGCGGATTGGGCAGGCAGCGGGCGTCCAGCACCATGTCGGCATCCTGGGGCAGGCCGTGCTTGAACCCGAAACTGAGGATGCGCAGCACCGTTTCGGGGTGGGGCTTGCCCGGCAGCAGGTTCTCCACCCGCTGCTTGAGCTGGGCCAGGGTGAGGCCGCTGGTGTCCAGCACGGCATCCGCCCGGCGTCGGATGGGCTCCAGCAGCTTCTGCTCCAGCTCCACGGCCTTCAGCAGGTTGCCCCCCTGGGCCAGGAAATGGGGGCGGCGGGTTTCGGAATAGCGCCGCACCAGGACCTGGGGCTGGGCTTCCACGAAGACCACCTTGCAGGGCTGGCTGGAACCCTGGAGGCGGTCGAGCACCGGCAGCAGTCGCGTGGCGAAGTCCGCCTGGCGGTTGTCCAGGCCCACGGCCAGGCTGGCCGTGGTGGGCGTGAGCTGGCTCTGGAGGCCCAGCAGCGGTTCCACCAGCTCCGGCGGAACGCTGTCCAGGGTGGCGGCGCCGCTGTCTTCCAGGGCGCTCAGCACCGAGCGGCGCCCTGCGCCGGAAAGGCCGGTGACGAGGATCAGGTCCATGGAAAAAGCCTACCTCAAAACCAGCGGGCGCCGGTCTCCCGGCGCCCGCTGGGGTGGAAGATGCTATCGCCGGGGATCGGGTTCATCCTCGTCCACGCCGCCGGCACTGAAACGCAGCACTCGGTGGATGCCGTCCAGGCCGCTCTGGTTCACGATGGCGCCCAGTTCATCGGGGCCCAGTTCCTGCATGTCCGGGGCTTCGCGGAAGAAGTCCTCCTCGGGCATGTAGGTCGGCTGGGGCTCCACGCGGTACAGGTAGCTGATGATTTCGTCTTCGTAGCCGAAGCGCATCTGCTCGAAGTAGTCGTAGGACTCCTTCTTGTATTCCACCAGCGGATCCTTCTGGCCGTAGCCCCGGAAGCCGATGGCCTCCTTCAGGTGGTCCATGACCAGCAGGTGGCGCTTCCAGGCGGAATCGATGATCTGCAGGATGGCCACCCGCTCGTGCCAGCGCAGGATGTCCTCGCTGCCCAGGCGGGCCTCCTTCTCGAGGTAGACCTGCTTCACGCGTTCGGCCAGGGTGTCCACGGCCTCGGTCTGGGACATGGCCGCGAGGGCCTCGCCGTCCAGGTCGGACAGGGCGTAGAGCTGCTCGAAACGCTCCTTGAAGCCTTCGATATCCTTCTCGCCCTTGGCGGGCATGTAGTCCATCACCAGGCCTTCCACGATCTCCCCGGCGATGCGGAGCACGTAGTCCTTGGTGTTGCCCTTGAGGATCTCCGTGCGCAGCCCGTAGAAGAAGATGCGCTGCTTGTTCATCACATCGTCGTACTCGAGCAGGTGCTTGCGGATCTCGAAGTGGTGGGTTTCCACCCGCTTCTGGCTGCGCTCGATGGCCTTGGTGACCATGCCCGAATCGATGGGCTCGGTGTCGCTCATGCCCAGGGTGGTCATCATGGCCTTCAGGCGCTCTCCGCCGAAGATGCGCATGAGGTCGTCCTCGAGGCTCAGGAAGAACCGGGAGGAGCCGGGATCGCCCTGGCGGCCGGCGCGGCCGCGGAGCTGGTTGTCGATGCGGCGGCTTTCGTGGCGCTCGGTGCCCAGGATGTGCAGGCCGCCCACGGCCACCACGTCATCGTGCTCGGCCTTGGTCTGGCGGCCCATTTCCGCCACCAGCGCATCAAAATCGGAGGTGTTGCGCCCATCCTCGTCGTACAGCTCGATGCCCCGTTTGCGGGCCTCGATCTTGGCCATGCCTTCGGGGTTGCCGCCCAGGATGATGTCGGTGCCGCGGCCCGCCATGTTGGTGGCGATGGTCACGGCGCCCTTGCGGCCGGCCTGGGCGATGATCTCGGCTTCCTTCTCATGGTGCTTGGCGTTCAGCACCACATGGGGCACCCTGGCGCGCTTCAGCTCCTCCGCGAGGGATTCGCTGGATTCGATGGAAGCGGTGCCCACGAGGATGGGCTGGCCCTTGGCGTGGAGTTCCTGGATCTCCTCCACGATGGCCTTCACCTTGCCCTTCTTGGTGGCGTAGACCACATCGGCGAAGTCCTTGCGGACCATGGGCATGTTGGTGGGGATGATCACCACTTCCAGCTTGTAGATCTGGAGCAGTTCCCGGGCCTCGGTTTCGGCGGTGCCCGTCATGCCGGCCAGCTTGCTGTACATCCGGAAGAAGTTCTGGAAGGTGACCGTCGCCAGGGTCTGGTTCTCGGCGTTGACCTCCACGCCTTCCTTGGCTTCGATGGCCTGGTGGAGACCGTTGGACCAGCGGCGGCCGGGCATCATGCGGCCCGTGAACTCGTCCACGATGACGATCTCCTGCCCCTTGCCGTCCTCCTTGGGGCGGATCATGTAGTCCACATCCCGCTTGTAGAGGTTGTGGGCCAGCAGGGCCTGGTTGAGGCCGTGGAGGGTGTCGATGGCGCTGGGATCGTAGAGGTTGGCCACGCCCATGAGCTGCTCGGCGTGGCGGATGCCTTCGTCCGTGAGCATGACCTGGCGGTCCTTCTCGTCCACCTTGTAGTCCACATCCAGCTTGAGCTTGGGGACGATGCCATCGATCCGGTAGTACTTCGAGGTGTCCTCTTCCGAGGAACCCGCGATGATCAGCGGTGTGCGGGCTTCGTCGATGAGGATGCTGTCCACCTCGTCCACGATGGCGAAGGTGAAGCCGCGCTGGGTGAAGTCGGCCAGATCCCACTTCATGTTGTCGCGGAGGTAGTCGAAGCCCAGCTCGTTGTTGGTGCAGTAGGTGATGTCGCAGCCGTAGGCGGCCCGGCGCTCCTCGTCGTTGAGGCCGTGCTGGATGATGCCCACGGTGCAGCCCAAAAAGTTGTAGAGGCGGCCCATCCATTCGGCGTCGCGGCGGGCCAGGTAGTCGTTCACCGTCACCAGATGGCAGCCCTTGCCGCTGAGGCTGTTGAGATACAGGGGCAGGGTGGCGGTGAGGGTCTTGCCCTCGCCCGTGCGCATCTCAGCGACCTTACCTTCGTGCAGCACCATGCCGCCCACGAGCTGCACGTCGAAATGGCGCATCTTGAGCACGCGGAGGGAAGCTTCCCGGCACACGGCGAAGGCTTCGGGCAGGATGTCGTCCAGGCTGGCGCCGTTGGCCAGCTTTTCCTTCAGGTAGGGCGTCTTGGCCTTGAGCGCTTCGTCGGACAGTGCCTGGATCTCGGGTTCGAGGGCGTTGATCTGCTGCACCCGACCCCAGAGCCGCTTCAGTTCACGGTCATTCTTGGAGCCGATGAGGGACTTCAAAAGGGATTCAAGCATTCGGGCTCCGGTTGCATCAAACCATCGATTCTACCGCCGAAGCCGCCTTCCTGCGACCCGGATCCCTGCGTCTCAAGGCTCCTTCCGGGGCTGGTAGCCTGGGAAACCGGCTCGGAGCGTCCATGGACCTGCAGCGCACCTTTGCGATCATCAAGCCGAACGCCGTTCGGAATGGCCACATTGGCGAGATCATCAGCGCCATCGAGCGGGAAGGCTTCACCATCCACGGCCTGCGCATGGCCCAGCTCAGCAAGGAACTGGTCCGCGGCTTCTACATCGACCATCTCGGCAAGGCGTTCTATCCCAATCTGGAGGCCTTCATGCTCGAGGGCCCTGTGGTGCTGATGGCCCTGGAGGGGGAGAACGTCATTGCGCGGTGGCGGGAACTCATGGGGGCCACGGACCCCGCGAAGGCCTCGGCGGGCACCCTGCGGCGTGCGTTCGGCGAGGATGTCACCCGCAACGCGGTGCATGGTTCCGATGCCCCGGAAACCGCCCAGCGTGAGGTGATGTATTTCTTCAGCGCCTTTGACCTTGTGTGAGTTGTGACCCAGGCCCTTCCGCTGGAGGAGCCGCAGTCGTAGCTTGAGGGCAGCCGGTATGGCAAGGCCCGTTGGATCGGGCCGGGATCGGAGGCTCCCATGAACCTGCGCGCACGGGTTTTCCGCCTGGATGACTATTCGGGGGAGCTGGGACAGGCTCTGGAGAAGCTCGAGATCGAGCGGGCTCGGGGCACCCAGAACCGGGAGGAGCAGGAGGATTTCCTGGGGGACCTCCGTGCGGCCATCGAACGGCGGGACCTGCGCCCCGCGCGCAACCGGGCCCTGCTGGACCTGCTGATGGCGGCCACCGGGGTGCTGGGATTCCTGGTTCTGCCGACCGCCATGGAGCATCGCCATCTGATGGCCGGGATCTTCCTCGGGGTGGCCGCCCTGGGCGCAGGTCTCACAGTTTGGCGGATCGTCATCTTCCTGCGCCGCCGCAAACATGACCTTGCCTGGCTTCGGGAGCTGAAGGAGCGCCTGGCCCGGACCGGGAGCCTGTTCGATTAGTTCAGCCTTCCTTCACGGCCTGGATGGCCGCTTGGCACAGGCGTCGGATGCCCGGCAGCAGGTCCAGGGTGGCCAGGGCCTTCTCGCCCACCCACTGGCCGCCTTCGGGGGGATCCGGCAGCAGGGCCTCCTCGGCCTTGGTGCGCAGCAGGTGGCTGAGGTAGAGGCGCTGCTGGCCTTCGAGCCCCTCCAGGCGGAGGAGCCACGGGGTGGGCAGGCGGCTGGTGCGCTCATCGAAGACCACGGGCAGTCGGGAGCCGTCCACGAAGCGGAAGGGGATCTTCCACTGCCCGGTGATCTGGGTCTGGAGCAGGGCCGGGGGCAGGAAGCCCGGGGACCAGGGCACCTGGGGCGGCATGAGCAGGCCCCGGTGGGGCGCATGCTGGGCCGGTACCAGCATCACGAAGGGGGCCTGGGTGCCGTGCACCAGCACCCCTTCGATGAAGGTGGTCAGGTAGACCGGTCCCTCCGCCATGGTTACCTCCCGCCGGCTTCGCGCAGTTCGGCCAGGATACGCTCCCGGGCTGCGAGAACGGCGTCCTTCGCGCCTTCGGGGGCCACCTTGACCACCTCCTTGGTGCGGCGGTCCCGCAGCTCCACCACGCCGTCCTTGAGGCCCTTGGCGCCCACAGTGAGGCGCAGGGGGAAGCCCAGCAGGTCGGCATCCTTGAACTTCACGCCGGGGCTCATGCCCTCGCGGTCATCGTGGAGCACCTCGATGCCCGCTGCCTCCAGCTCCCGCTCCAGGCGCTCCGCCACGGCGGACACCTCCGGGTTGGCGGGGTCCAGGCTCAGCAGGTGCACGTGGTAGGGCGCCACAGGCCAGGGCCAGAGGATGCCGTCGGCGTCGTAGTTCTGCTCGATGACGGCGGCCACGGTACGGGTGATGCCGATGCCGTAGCAGCCCATGACCATCGGGGCTTCCTTGCCCTCGGTGTCGAGGTAGGTGCAGGCCATTTCCTTGGAGTACTTGGTGCCCAGCTTGAAGACCTGGCCCACTTCGATGCCCCGGAAGGCCTGGTAGCGGCCCTTGCCGCAGCGGGGGCAGAGATCGCCCTCCACGGCCAGGCGCAGGTCGTGGAAGCCCTTGAACTGCTTGAGGTCGCGATCCGGGCGGAAGCCGAAGTGGTGGAAATCGGTTTTGTTGGCGCCGCAGGTGAGGTTGAAGGCGCCCTCCAGACTGCGGTCCACGTAGATCGGCACGTTCAGTTCCACGGGGCCGATGAAGCCCGATTTGGCGCCGCTCAGGGCCTCGGCCTCCGGCAGCGGCACCAGGTCCAGGAAGCTCACGCCCAGGAGATTCTTGAGCTTCACGGGATTGGGCTCGTGGTCGGATCGCAGCACCAGGCCCACATCGAAGGTGGTCTCGTCGGCGCGGGTGGCGCGGTAGAGGTAGAACTTGCTGGCGTGGTCCAGAGGCAGGCCGTCGTGGTCCGCATCCTTGAAAGCCCGGGCCTGGTCCTCCATGGCCACGATGCCGGGGGTGGCGAAGTGGGCCGGTTTCAAGGGCAGTTCGGCTTCCCCTGTGTGGGGATAGGGCAGGCAGGGCGCTTCGGTTTTCTCGCTGTTGCTGGTGTATTCGCAGGCATCGCAGCTGAGGATGGCGTCCTCGCCGGAGCCGGCCAGCACGTGGAATTCGTGGGTGAAGCTGCCGCCGATGGCGCCGCTGTCCGCCTCCACGGGGCGGAACTTCACGCCCAGGCGGCTGAAGATCCGCTTGTAGGCGTTGAACATGGTCCAGTACTCGCGGTCGGCGCAGGCATCGTCCGCATGGAAGGAGTAGCCGTCCTTCATGATGAATTCCCGGCCGCGCATGAGGCCGAAGCGGGGGCGGATCTCGTCCCGGAACTTGCCCTGGATCTGGAAGAGGTTGATGGGCAGCTGCTTATAGCTCTTGATGCTGCGCCGAACGATGTCGGTGATCACCTCTTCGTGGGTGGGGCCCAGGCAGAAGTCGGCGTCCTTGCGGTCCTTGAAGCGCAGCAGCTCCTTGCCGTAGAACTGCCAGCGCTTGGATTCCTGCCACAGCTCTGCGGGCTGCACCATGGGCATCAGCAGCTCCTGGCAGCCGTCCTTCTCCAGTTCCTCCCGGACGATGCCTTCGAACTTCTTGATGCTGCGGTAGGCCAGAGGCAGGTAGTTGTAGATCCCGGCGGCCAGCTTCTGGATCATGCCGGCCCGCATCATCAACTGCTGGCTGATGACATCGGCATCCCGGGGCACTTCCCGGAGGGTCTGGATCAGGGCGCGGCTCTGCTTCATGGGTTCTCTCGGAAAGGTTGTAGATGCTGGGTTTCGGGACGCGATGGCGCGCGGTTTGGAGAGCTTCCAGGCCGGGAATTCCGGGGAAACGGCCAAACCCTTATCTTCCCGCCGATGGGAGATGGCAGCAATCGCCGGTTCTCAGGTTCCCTGGTGGTGGGCCGATAGGGCCTTGGAACCGTTCCTTCGGGGTCCCCATGAATGTCGCCTTCATCAATCCTTTCATCGAAAGCACCCTCCGGAGCCTGGAGATGATGGCCAGCATCAAGGCGGAGAAGGCCGGCCTGGAACTGAAGGAGGACTTGGTCACCACCTACGATATTTCCTCCATCATCGGCCTGACGGGGGAGACTTCGGGTTCGATCATCATTTCCGTGCCCGCCAAGCTGGCCTGCAGGATCGCCTCCAACATGCTGATGGAAGAGGTCACCGCCCTGAACCAATCGGTGGAGGACGCCATCGGCGAGATCGGCAACATCGTGGTGGGCGATGCCCGTCGGGCCCTGATCCAGGAGGGCTACCAGCTCAACATCTCCGTGCCCACGGTGGTGGTGGGCACCGGGCACAAGATCAGTCGCTCCTCCAGCGTTCCCTGCATCGGCATCCCCTTCACCACGGAGTTCGGGGATTTCGAGGTGAACGTGGGGCTTCAGGAAGGCTGAGCGTTTCCGCCCCAATGCCAAGGCGCCCCGGGAGATCCGGGGCGCCTTGGCATTCAGGAACCGTTATTCCTCGTATTTGATCACTTCCACGGGGCAGCCGGAGGCGGCGGCCTTGATGCCATCGGCCAGGCTGTCGCGGTGTTCAGCCTTCAGGAGGCTCTTCTCGTCGCGGTTTTCGCTCTCCTGGCCATCCTCGCGGACATCCGCCTTGATCATGCAGGTGGTGTCGGTGACCAGGAACACGTCGGGGCATTCGGCATCGCAGGCGTTGCACATGATGCAGCCTTCTTCGATCCAAACGGTCTTGATGGCCATGGGGCTCCTTTCCTGGACTCGCGCCGTACGCGCGGAACCCACACCCTAGCACCGGGCCCGATCCGTACCAAGCGGCGGATGTTCGTGGGAAGCTTTGGGGATGACGTTCGACGAAGGGGCCATCATCCACCACATCCGTGCCCGCTTTCCGGGAGGGGCGGACCTGCATGACGATTGCGGGCTCCTGCCGGAACCGCTGGTCGGGGAGCGCCTGCTGGTGACCACCGATGTGATGGAATCGGGCCAGCATTTCCGCCTGGATTGGCATCCGCCCCGGCTCCTGGGGCGGAAACTCCTGGCGGTGAACCTGTCGGACCTGGATGCCAGCGGTGCCCGTCCCCTCGGGTTCACCCTGACCCTGGCCCTGGGGCGGGAGGTGGGAGCCGACTGGATCCTGGAGCTGCTGGAAGGGCTGGCGGAGGGCGCCGAAGCGGCGGGCATTCCCGTGCTGGGGGGCGATACCGTGGGGCGGGCCGAAGGCGTGGGGCTGGGGGTCACGGCCTATGGCACCGCGGCCCGTTGGCTTCGTCGGGACCATGTGCGGCCCGGGGATCGGCTCTATGTGGATCAGCCCCTGGGCGCCAGCCTGAGGGGGCTTCGCAAGCTCCAGGCCGGTCAGCGCTGGGACCCCGCGCAGCCCGATCCGGATCTGGCCGCCCACCTGGATCCCCGGCCCCATCTCGGCCTTGGTCGTCGTCTGGCGGACCTGCGGGAGGTGCATGCCTGCATTGACCTGAGCGATGGTCTCAGCCGGGATCTCCGCATGCTGGCGGAGGCCTCGGGGGTGAGCGTGCGCCTGGCCTCGGATCTGGCCGAGGACGAACTCCGGGGCGGCGAGGACTACGCCCGCTGCTTTGCAAGCGATGCGGCCCAGGCGGATCTGGAGGCCAGGCTGGGACTTGGGCTGCGCTGCGTGGGCCAGGCTCTGGAGCGAGGTTCCGCGCCGCTCCTCTATGATGGAGGCCAAGGTCTTCGGCCCCTGCCGGACCTGAGCTTCGACCATTTCGCCCCCGAGGTCCGATGACCGAAACGCCTGATCCGAAAGGACCCGCTGCCGCGAAGCCCGGGCTGTGGGGGCGCATGAAACAGCACCTCCTGCATCCCGAACTGACGCCCCACCAGGTGGCGCTCAGTTTCGCCCTGGGCTTCCACATCTGCTGGAACCCCCTGCTGGGGCTCCACACCGCACTGGTGCTGCTGCTCTGCTTCCTCTTCAAGGGGCTGCACCGCCCGGTGATGCTGGTGGGCGCCTTCCTGAACAATCCCTGGACCATGGTGCCCATCGCCACCGCCAGCACCTACGCGGGGAACCTCCTGCTGGGCCGGGGCCTCAACCTGGATCTCGCCGCCATCGACTGGCGCAGCATCGGCTGGAAGACCTTCACCACCCGCGAAGGCTTCGAGGCCGCCAGCCGCATGCTGGAGCCCATCCTGGTCCCCTACCTCCTGGGTGGCGCCCTGATGAGCCTTCTGGCGTTCGGGATCGGCTACCTGGTGGTGCGCCGCCTTGCCGTGCGCCTCCGGGCCCTGCACCTGCCCCACCTTCACCTTCCACACCCGCACCGGCCCTCGGGGGCCGAGGATTCCAAGTAGGAGCAGCCATGGACATGCGCTTCCTCATGAAACAGGCCCAGGCCATGCAGCAGAAGCTGCAGGACGCCCAGCAGAACCTCCGGGCCGTGGGCACCGCCGGGGGTCAGATGGTCACGGTGACCCTCAACGGCGCCAAGGAGCTGGTGGACCTCACCATCGCCAAGGAGGCCATCGATCCCGACGATCCCTCCATGCTGGAGGACCTCCTCAAGGCCGCCTTCAAGGATGCCTCCGCCAAGGCGGATGAAGGCATGCAGGCCGTGTCCGGCGGCATGATGGGGGGTGGGTTCAACATCGCCGGGCTCAAACTCTAGATGAAACTGCCTTCCCCTCTCGAAGCCGTGGTGGAGGCCCTTCAGCGCCTGCCGGGCGTGGGGCCCAAGTCCGCCCAGCGCATGGCCCTGCACCTGCTGAAGGAAGGGCCCCAGGCCATGGCCCACCTGGGCGAGCTGCTGCACCAGGCGGCGGATCGCGTGACCTTCTGCACCGAGTGCGGATCGTTTACAGACCGTCCCCGCTGCGCCATCTGCGAGAACCCCGAGCGGGATCCCGCCACCCTCGTGGTGGTGGCCGAGGCCAGCAACGTGCTCACCTTCGAGCGCAGTGGCCACTTCAAGGGCCGCTACCACGTGCTGGGGGGGCTCATCTCGCCGCTGCGGGGCATCGGGCCCGATCAGCTGAAGGTGCGGGAGCTCCTGAAGCGCCTGGAGGACCGTCGGATCACCGAGATCGTGCTGGCCACCAATCCCACCCTGGATGGCGAAGCCACCGCCGCCTGGCTGGTGCGCCTCCTGGAGCCCCTGCACCTGCGCATCACCCGCATTGGCCTGGGCCTGCCCATCGGCTCGGATCTGGAATACGCCGATGACCTGACCCTGGACCGGGCGCTGGAAGGACGACGGCCGCTCTGAGCATTCACGCACGGGAAAGGGCACGGCGCCTTGAGCTCCGTGCCCTTTCCCGTGTGGCGGTTCCTTCCTAGCTGCAGCCCGTGGTGGCGCCGCAGGTCTGGCACTTCAGGCAGGCGCCGTTGCGCACCAGGGTGAGGTGGCCGCACTCGGGGCAGGGATCGCCGGTGTAGCCCTTCTCCCGGGCAGCCTTGTAGGCGGAGGTTCCGGGTTTGGCGGCGCCGGCGTGGGCGTGGACCTGGATGGGCAGGGGGGCGGGTTCGGGCGCAGGGGCTTCGTTGGCCGCTTCGGGGAAGAGGGGCGTCATGCCGCCGTTGGCGTTGGCCAGGCCCGGGGCGTGGCTTTCAGGCTTCAAGCCGCCGGCCAGCTGCATGAGCTGCTCGGGTTCCACCTGGGCCAGTTCGAAGCGGCCCAGGTAGCTGATGGCCAGCTCCCGGAACACGAAATCGATGATGGAGGTGCTGAACTTCACCGTGTCGGAGCCCTGGACCATGCCGTTGGGCTCGAAGCGGGTGAAGAGGAAGGCATCGCAGAATTCCTCCAGGGGCACGCCGTGCTGCAGGCCCATGCTCACGGCGATGGCGAAGCAGTTGAGCACGGCGCGGAAGGCGGCGCCCTCCTTGTGGATGTCCAGGAAGATCTCGCCCAGGGTGCCGTCTTCGTATTCGCCCGTGCGCAGGTAGAGCTTGGTGCCGCCCACGCTGGCCGCCTGGGTGTAGCCGCCACGGCGGTTGGGGAGCTTGCGGCGGTAGGTGCGCAC
>MWBB01000004.1 GCA_002068835.1 Acidobacteria bacterium ADurb.Bin340
CCCGGCCCGAGGTGCGCTGCGAGATCGCGTGGCTGGAGGTGGCCGGGGATGCGGCCACCGCCAAGGTGGTGCTGGACTACCCCACCTTCCGCTTCATCGACTACCTGCACCTGCTGAAGCTGGAGGGCCGGTGGGCCATCGTGGACAAGGTCTACCACCGGGAGGATCGGCCGGCCCGCTGACGCGGTATCCTTCAGCCCTCCTCAGGAGGCTGACATGTTCCGGACCCTGGACGATTTCCGCACCTGCTGGATCGAGGAATCCAAGGCCACCCTGCGGGTGCTGGAAGTCCTGACCGGCCACGCCCTGGGCCACGCCGTGGCGGAGGGCCACCGGGACCTGCGCCGGATGGCCTGGCATCTGGTGGAATCCGTGGTGGAAATGCCGGGGCATATGGGATTGGGCATCGAAGGCAAGCACCTCATCGAAGGTGGTTTCATCGTGGCGCCGCCGGAATCCGCGGCGGAGATCCGGGAGGCCTACGCCACAGCTTCCGCCAGCCTGCTGCGGGGACTGGAGGCCTGGTCGGACGGGGGCCTCCTGGTGGAGGACGAACTCTACGGGGAACGCTGGAAGCGGGGCTTCACCCTGCAGGTGCTGGTGCTGCACCAGGCCCATCATCGGGGTCAGATGACCGTGCTGATGCGCCAGGCGGGCCTGAAGGTGCCGGAAGTGTACGGTCCCACCAAGGAAGGCTGGGCAGCCTACGGGATGGCGGAACCCAAGGTCTGAGCGAGGTTGGAACGCAGAAGGCCCCGCCGCTGCGGGGCCTTCTGCGTATCCGGCGGAAGCTACTTGACGCGCTCCATGTAGGTGCGATCCGTGGTGTTCACCCGGATCTTCTCGCCGCTTTCGATGTAGGGCGGCACGTTGACGGTGATGCCGTTCTCCAGCTTGGCGGGCTTGTAGGACCCGGTGGCGTTGGCGTTCTTCATCACGGGTTCGGTGTCGAGGATTTCCAGCACCACGCTGGGGGGCAGGGCCACGGAGAGGGGGGTGCCCTCGTGGAACTCCACCTCCACCTGCATGTTGGGGTGCAGGAACACCAGGTCGTCGCCCAGGATCTCCTTGGCGAGCTCAATCTGCTCGTAGGTTTCCTGGTTCATGAACACCAGCATGTCGCCGTCCTCGTAGAGGAACTCCATCTGGTGCTGCTCAAGGCTCACCTTGTCGATCTTGTCGGAGGAGCCGAAGCGGTTCTCGCGGTTGATGCCGTCCTTGAGGCGCTTCATCTTCGTGACCACCCGGGCGGGCAGGTTGCCCGGGGTCTGGTGCTCCACGCTGGTGACGCGACAGAGCTCGCCTTCGAAGTTGATGATCATCCCGGCGCGAACCTGGGTGGCGTTGATGAAGGGCATGGGATCTCCGAGGGGTTGAATCCGAAAAACCCCCCACCGTAGGGGCGGCGGGGGGTTTTTGGTGGGCGTACCTGGGTTCGAACCAGGGACTTCTACCGTGTGAAGATAGCACTCTACCGCTGAGTTATACGCCCGCGGTCCATCAGAATACCAGGACCCGCGGGGGTGTCCAGCGGAAATGCATCACACGGCGCTGGCGATGGCATCTGCCAACCGCTCCATGTCCCGGGCCGGGAGGGCGCAGAGGCCCACGCGCAGACCCCCCGCCACGGGAACCAGGAAGACGCCCCGCTCCCACAGCCGTTCCGCCACCCGGGCGGGGGCTTCCGTTCGGACGGTGGCGAAGAAGCCACCGTGCCAGGGGGCGCCATCCGCTCCTCGTGCCCGCAGGGCGGCGTCCAGGGCGATGGCGCGGGCCTCCAGCACTTCACTCCAGTGGCGGTGCTCGGCATGGAGCTGCTGCTGCCGCTTGCCGTCCTTCATGAGGCGCAGGAAGAGGCTCTGGGGGGGGCGGGGCGCAGTGGACCACAGCCCCCGGCAGCCTTGGGTGAGCGAAGCCTGGAGGAGTGCATCCTCGATCCAGGGGAAGACCAGGGCTCCGCACCGGACGCCATCGAGGGTCAGCGCCTTGGAGAGGGAGAGGGCTGCGGCCAGGAGGGCGGAGCCCTCCTGGCCGAAGGCCGCGTAGTCATCGAGAGCCTCGCGCACATGGGCCGGATCGCCGGTGTAGTCCAGGTAGGCGCAGTCCAGCAGCAGAATCACGGGGCCCCGTGCAGCCTGATCCTGGAGCACGGCCAGCAGGCCCTGGCGGTCGTCGTGCGAAAGGCTCAGGCCCGTGGGGTTGTGGCAGGGATCGTTGAGCCAGACCAGCAGGCGGCCCTGGCGCCCCATGAGCGCCGAGGCGGCCCGGCGCCAGGCCTCCAGGTCCAGGGGACGTCCCGGCTGCTTGGCCGGAGCGCCGACCACGGTGGAGCCGTGTTCGGAGCACAGGGTTTCATAGGGACCCCAGAAGGGGGTGGCCGTCAGCACCGACATTCCGGGCAGCAGGAAGCTTCGCAGGGAGAGCGCCAGGGCGCCCGTGCCTCCCGGGGTCGCGCAGGCGGGGCCTGCTCCGGGCGCGGAGGGCCAGTACCAGCGGGTGAGGGCCTCCAGGAAGGCGGGATCGCCGGCGATGGGCGCGCAGGGCGCGATCTCCCTGGGGGCGAGCTCCCGCCAGAGCGCCATCACCGATTCGTGGACCACCGGACTGCCCAGATCATCGACCAGGGTTTCCAGTGCCGCGTTCAGGATGGGCTCGCCCGCGGCCTTGCGGCGCTGGGCCTCGGCATTGATCCCGCAGAGAGCATCCTCGGCGGCCGGATTCCGGCGGGAGGGGATCAGGTGTTCGCGCATGGGCGGCTACCTTGGAAGGGAATGGAGGTTCCCATGATCGCACCCTTCCAGGGCATGGCGCCCCGCTTCGGCCAGCGGGTCTTCGTGGCGCCCAACGCCGTGGTGATCGGTGATGTGGCCCTTGGCGACGATGCCAGCCTCTGGTTCAGCTGCGTGGCCCGGGGCGATGTGAACGCCATCCGCATCGGGGCTCGCAGCAACATCCAGGACATGTGCTGCCTGCACGTTACCAACGAGCGCTTCCCCCTCCACATCGGCGAAGAAGTGAGCGTGGCGCACAACGTGATGCTGCACGGCTGCACGGTGCGGAAGGGCGCCCTCATCGGCATGAGCAGCACGGTGATGGATGGTGCTGTGATCGGCGAAGGCTGCCTCGTGGCAGCGGGCTCCCTGGTTCGGGAGGGGTTCGAGGCGCCGCCCCACACGCTGGTGGCGGGCTGGCCGGCCCAGGTGAAGCGCGAGCTGAGCGCGGAGCAGCGGGCCCTGATCGCCAGCATCTGGACCCGCTACGTGCGCTACAAGGAGGCCTACTTCAAGGATGGTTGGCCCGTGGCCGTGGCGCCGGTGGCGGCCTTCCCCCAACCTGGATTCGAGGAAGGCCACACCTGGCCCTGAGTCACATCTGATCGAGCGCCTCCACCCGCGTGAGGATGTGTTCCGTCTGGGATGGGCCCGAGAGGCGCACGGTGCCCGTGAGAAAGCCCTGCTGGCCCTCCCGGGGGAACTGGAGGACGAAGACCACCTGGCCGCGCCGGGTCGCCAGGCGGCGGGCTTCATCTTCGGGGGCGTCGGCGCCGAAGACCACCTGGACTTCCGTAGCGAAGACCGGCTGCTGGGGGTCCCAGGGGTTCCGCGCCGAGGTGTTCAGGGAGGCAAGCTGGGCCTCCAGGGCGGCCTTGATCTCCGGCTCGCTGCGGCTCTGTTCGCCGGCCTCGTCGTAGGTGTGGAGCAGGGATGTCACACCCTCCATGAGGTGGGCCTGGGCGGCCTTCTCCCGAGCCTTCTCCCGCTGGCCCAGGAGGGCCGGAATGGCGATGGCGGAAACGATGCCCACGAAGGGCAGCATCAGGACCGGAAGCGCCAGGCCGATGATGCCGGTGACCAGGCCCGTCTGGGTGGGCATCCGATAAGCCTCCGGCTGTTCCCGGGCCAGGCGCTTGGCCTTGGCCTGGAGCACCAGGGCCACGATGCCCAGCACGATGGCCACCGGGATGCCGATGCATGTGAGGGCCAGCACGATGGCCAGAACGCCGCAGATGCGGGCGCCTTTGGCTCCGTGGGGCTCGGGGAGGGGGGGCGTGGAGAGGATGGGATCCATGGGGGCCTCAGGAAAGTTCCAGTGTGCCCCAAGGAGGGGTGGCGTCCGGGGGGGCCAGTACGGCTAGACTCGTGAATCCCGTTAGATCCGACCCATGACGCTCACCCTCGTATTCCGTGTCCATTCCGACCTCCGCCTGGGCCTCGGCCATGTCGCCCGGGCTCTCGTGCTCGACCGGGCGTGGCGGGCGCTCGGGGGATCGAGCGTGCTCGCCGTCAGCGGTGGGCCTCAGGCCCGGCGCTTGGCCCAGGGGCTCCACCCGTTCCGGGAGGAGCCCCTCGAGGTCGAGGTGGTGGACCTGGGCGAGGATCTGCACGCGCCCTTGCCGGAAAGCCTGAAAGCGCGCGCGTCCCTGGTGCTGGTTGACCAGTGGGAGACCACGCCGGAGCAGGTGCGCGCCCTGCGTCCCCTGAAGGTCGCCCTCATGGAGGATGAGGGCGATGCCCACGAGGCCGCGGATCTGCTGTTCCAGCCCTTCCTGGAAGGTGTGGATTGGCCCGCCATGCCCGTGAAGGTGGTGAACGGCCGCAAGGTTCGTCCCCACGAAACCTTTGCGGGGAGCTGCCGGGTGCTGAGGGGCGCCTCCTTCATCGTGGTGGGCGAAGCGGCGACCCTCGGGCGTCCCAAGCGGGAACCCCTGCAGCCTCTCACCGTGCGGCGGCTGCTCGCCACCTTCGGCGGAACCGATGGTCCGGGGCTCGCCCAGAAGGCCTACGGGATCCTGGGCGATCTGGTGCGCGAAGGCCGGTGGTCCGGATCATGCACGCTCCTTGCTCCCCAGGGCGTTTCGGGACCTGCTGTGCCCGGCTGCACCGTGGTGAGCCAGGTTCCGGAATTGACACGGCGCATTTCCGAATTCGATGCCGTCTGGTGCGCCGCCGGACTGACCCTGGCCGAAGCCGTGTGCCTGGGGGTTCCTGCGGCCGCATGGGGCCAGAATGCCCGCCAGGCCGGCATGATCGGGGACATGGCCCAGGCCAATGCCTGCATGGGATTGGGGGAAGGGCCGGAATCCGACCCTCGGCTGGTGGTGGAGGCGCTGGCCCATTGGTTCAGCGCCGAAGGCCAGGAAACCCGTCAGGAGCAGGTTCGGGACGGCATGAAGCTGGTGGACGGCATGGGGGCCGCCCGGGTGGCCCAAGAGTTGCGCGCCTTGGCCGAAGCCTGAAGGGCCGCCCCGGCGGAAAATCCCGCTTGACCCTGGGCGCTTCCAGCGATAAGGTTTCCCTTCTGCGTCCCGGCTGCCTGCCTGGATGCACAGACCACCGACCAGGCTTTTGGAGTTCGGCCATGACCACCTATTTCCCGAAGGGCCAGGACAAGATCGAGCGCAAGTGGTTCGTCGTCGACGCCACGGGCCTTCCTGTGGGCCGCATCAGCAGCGCCGTCGCGGAAGTCCTCTCTGGCAAGATGAAGCCCACCTGGACGCCTTTCCTCGACATGGGCGACCACGTGGTGGTCATCAATGCCGGCAAGGCTGTGCTCACGGGCAAGAAGGCCATCCAGAAGATGTACCGCCGCACCACCACCCAGCCGGGCTCCATGAAGGAAGTCCGGGCCGACAAGATGCAGGCCGACAAGCCCGAGCGCGTCATCGAGCTGGCCGTGAAGGGCATGCTTCCCAAGGGCAGCCTGGGTCGCACCATGTTCCGCAAGCTCAAGGTCTACGCGGGCCCCGAGCACCAGCACGAAGCTCAGAAGCCCGAGACCCTGACCATCAAGTAAGCACGCACCGAGGCATTCCATGGCGATCACTCAGCAGAACTACGGAACGGGCCGCCGCAAGACCTGCACGGCTCGTGTGTTTCTTCGTCCCGGCTCCGGCAAGGTCACGGTCAACGGCCGCACCCTTGAGGATTACTTCCCCAATGCCGTGCTGCGCATGGTGGTGAACCAGCCTCTGGATATCGCCGATCTGGGCGGCAAGTTCGACATCCACGTCACGGTGGCTGGCGGCGGCCCCTCTGGTCAGGCTTCGGCCATTCGCATGGGCATCTCCCGGGCCCTGCTGGGCTACAACGACCAGCTGCGCAGCATGCTTCGGCAGGCTGGCCTGCTGACCCGCGATCCTCGCATGAAGGAACGCAAGAAGCCCGGCCAGAAGGCCGCGCGTCGCCGGTTCCAGTTCTCCAAGCGCTAGTCGCTTCTGCATTTCAACGGGGAGTCCACGGCTCCCCGTTGTGCTGTTCCTGGGGGCCGTTCCGGCCCCGATTCGGGCGGCTTCCCGCCGCCTTTCATCCCCAGCCCGCGGCCGAGGCCGCACATCGTTGAGGAGGCCATCATGGCTGCCATCCAGATGAAGGAACTGCTTGAGGCCGGTGTCCACTTCGGTCACCAGACCCGCCGCTGGAACCCGAAGATGAAGAAGTACATCTTCGGCGTCCGCAACAGCATCCACATCATCGACCTTCAGAAGACCCTGCGCCTCTGGCATCAGGCCGCGTCCTTCATGACCAAGGCCGCCGCCGAGGGCAAGACCTTCCTCTTCGTCGCCACCAAGCCCCAGGCTGCGGATCTGGTGGCCGAGCAGGCCCAGCGCTGCGGTGCGTTCTATGTGAACAACCGCTGGCTGGGCGGCATGCTCACCAACTTCGCCACCATCAAGAAGAGCCTGGACAAGCTCAAGGAGATCGAGGCCACCCTGGCGGATCCCGCCCGCACGGCCCAGATGTCCAAGAAGGAAATCCTCGGCCTGGAGCGCATCCGCACCAAGCTGGACGCCGCCTTCCACGGCATCCGTGACATGCGCCAGGTGCCCGATGTGATCTTCGTGATCGATCCGCACCGCGAGGACATCGCCATCACCGAGGCCAACAAGCTGGGCATTCCGGTGGTGGGCCTGGTGGATACCAACTGCAATCCCGAGCTCATCAGCTACGTCATTCCCGGCAACGATGACGCCATCCGTTCCATCCTGCTCTTCACCGAGCGCGTGGCCGACTCCATCCTGGAGGGCCGCCAGGCCTTCCGCGACAAGGCGGACACGGCCGACATGAAGGCGATGATGGCCGAGAAGATGAACGAGGGCGCTGAAGCCTAGCATTCGATCTGGAGCGCCCGGGCGGAGTCCCCTCCCCCGGGCGTCGCCGCGTTCCTGTGACAAGGAGAACCCATGAGCTACACCGCGAACGACGTGAAGATCCTCCGCGAGAAGACCGGCCTCGGGATGATGGACTGCAAGAAGGCCATGGACGAATGCGACGGGGATATCGAAAAGGCCATCACCTGGCTGCGCAAGAAGGGCCTGGCTGCGGGCGCCAAGAAGGCTGACCGCATCGCCGCCGAAGGCATCGTGGATGCCTACATCCATCCTGGTGGCCGCGTCGCTGTCTTCATCGAGGTGAACTGCGAAACGGATTTCGTGGCCAAGACCGAGGTCTTCCAGCGCATGGTGCACGAGATCGCCATGCACTGCGCTGCCCACGACCCCCAGCCCGTGTTCGTGCGCCGCGACGAGGTCACCCCGGACTTCATCGAGAAAGAGAAGGAAATCGCCCGCGCCCAGGCGGAGGCCACCGGCAAGCCCGCCAACATCATCGAGAAGATCGTCGAAGGCAAGATGAATTCCATCTACAAGGATTCCTGCCTCTACGAGCAGGCCTTCGTGATGAATCCGGATCTGACCGTGGAGCAGTACATCAGCCAGAAGACCGCCGAAATCGGCGAGAAGCTCTCCGTGCGCCGCTTCGTGAAGTGGGTCATGGGCGAGGGGCTGGAGAAGCGCAAGGATGACTTCGCGGCGGAAGTTGCGGCCCAGATGGGCAACAACTGAGTCGGCGGAGCACCGCAGGCGGACTCAATCCACAAGGGCGGCCCTGGCGCCGCCCTTCTTTTTTTGGAGACAACATGAGCAAGGTTGCATGGCTGTTCCCCGGACAGGGTTCCCAGGCCGTGGGCATGGGCATGGCGTTCGCGGCGGCGGAGCCCGCCTCCCAAGCCGTGCTGGCGGAGGCGGATGCGGCGCTCGGCTTCGCCCTTTCCCAGGTGATGGCCGAAGGTCCCGAGGAAACGCTTAAGCTCACGGAGCACACCCAGCCTGCCATCCTCACCCACAGCACGATGGTGGTCAGGGCCTGCGGTGCTCGGCTGCCGAGGCCTGACTTTGTGGCGGGGCACAGCCTGGGCGAGTATTCCGCCCTGGTGGCCGCGGGCGCCCTGACCTTCGCGGATGCGGTCCGCACCGTGCGCGAGCGGGGCCGTGCCATGCAGACGGCGGTGCCCGTGGGCGTGGGCGCCATGGCCGCCATCATCGGCATGAAGGTGGAGGATGTGGAGGCCGGCTGCCGGGAGGCTGCCGAGGCCACGGGCAAGGTGGTGGTGCCCGCCAACTTCAACGGCGCGGGCCAGGTGGTGATCGCCGGCCATGCCGAGGCCGTGGATGCGGCCATCGAGGTGCTCAAGGGCAAGGGCGGCCGAAAGATGGTGAAACTTCCCGTGAGCGCGCCCTTCCACAGCCCGCTCATGGAGCCCGCCCAGGCCCACATGAAGCCCGTGCTGGAAGCCCTGGCCTTCAACTCCGCCACCTGTCCGTTGGTGAACAATGTGGACGCGGCCCGCGTCACCGAACCCGCCGCCCTGCGGGACGGTCTGGTCCGGCAGATCCCCGGCGCCGTGCGCTGGGAGGCCTCCATGGCGCTGCTGCTCCAGGAAGGCGTCACCACCTTCCTGGAACTGGGCCCCGGCAAGGTGCTTTCGGGCATTGCCGCCCGCATGGCCAAGGAGGCGGGGGTCGAGGTGAAGGCCTTCTCCATCGGCGCTCCCGAGGATCTGGCGCAGCTGGGCTGATTCGCCGCGCATGCAGGGAGCGGGGGCCTTCGGGCCCCCGTTTGCTATGCTCGGGATATGGCACTGACCGTTCCCGAGATCCGGCTTCCCGTGCCCTGGTACAACCGGGCCAGCGTTCACTGGACCTTCATTCTGGGAATGATCGCCCTCTTCCTGCTGGCTTGGGCCCTGGAGCCTGCTGGGCGGAATCCCTGGATCTTCCTGCCCACCCTGAGCCCCGTGCTGATCCTGCTGATCAACCGCCGCCATGGGGTGGTGGGCCTGGGGCGGGAGGGATCGGATCTGCTGCTCTTCGGCCTCGGTCCTCTGTGGGCGCCGCACCGCGGGGACGTGCGTCGTCTGCCCGTGGCCCAGGCCAACCTGGAGTGGGTGGGGCGCAGCCTGTTCCTGACATCCCTGGGGGATGGAAGCGCGGCTCCCGGGGGCTCCCTGGGGCGGCGAGGCGCCGTGGAACCGGCCCTGGCCTGGCTCGAAGCCCAGGGTGTGCCGCCGCCGGTGGGCGGATGAAGGGGCGGGTCCCCGCCCTGGTGGTGGCGGCCTTCGTCCTCGTGGCCCTGGGCGCCCTGGTGCTCCGGGGCCCCCGGGCCCTGCTGTACCTGGCGCCCCTTGCGGTGGTGGTGTGGCTGCTGCGCCCCGGCCTGCGATGATGAGGCCAGGAACCCGCTGAACACCCGTTGAAGGAGGCCCCTTGCTGGAGGTGCATGCCGTCGAGAAGGCCTATGGGCCCCGGAAGGCCGTGGATGGGGTTTCCCTGACGCTGCGCCCGGGGGAGATCCTGGGCCTGCTGGGCCCGAATGGTGCCGGCAAGACCACCACGGTGGCGATGATCATGGGGCTCATCGCCCCGGATGCGGGGGAGGTGCGCATCCATGGGCGGGCGCTCCAGGGGGATGCGGATCCCCTGAAGGCCCAATTGGGTTTGGTGCCTCAGGATCTGGCCCTGTACGAGGATTCCAGCGCCCGGGAGAACCTGGCTCTCTTCGGGGCGCTGTACGGCCTCTCCGGGCAGGCGCTGGCCGAGGCCACGGAACGGGTGCTCGGGGTGGTGGGCCTTCGGGACCGAGCCCAGGAGCCGGTGTCGGCTTTCAGCGGCGGCATGAAGCGGCGCCTCAATCTGGCCGTGGCCCTCCTCCACGATCCCGCCCTGCTGATCCTCGACGAACCCACCGTGGGCGTGGACCCCCAGAGCCGCGCAGCCATCTTCGAGGCCCTGGAGGCGCTGCGGGCCAGCGGCAAGGCCCTGCTCTACACCACCCACTACATGGAGGAGGCAGAGCGCCTCTGCGACCGCATCGTGATCATGGACCACGGGCGGGTGCTGGCAGAGGACACCCTGAAGGGGCTGCTCCGGCGGCTGCCCGCCACTGGGATGCTCCTGATGGATGTGGAGGAGGCGGACCTCCAGCCGCACCTGGCGGATCTGCAGGCCCAGCCCTTTCTGTCTTCCGTGGAACTCCAGCCGGGCCGCCTGCGGCTGGGACTCCGCGACCTGCCCCAGGACACGCACCGGGTGCTCGCCTGGTTTGCGGACTGCGGCCTGTCCTGGAGCCATTTGGCCTGCGAACGGGCCAGCCTCGAGGATGTCTTCCTGGCCCTCACCGGCCGCAGTCTGAGGGACGCATGAACGCGCTGATCGCCCTCGTTCGCCACGACCTGAAGACCTTCCTCGGCAACCGCCGGGCCCTGCTGATGAGCCTCGCCGCGCCCATCGTGCTGGGGGGCTTCATGGGCTACTTCTTCACCGACCGGGGCGGTGAAACCTCGAAGATCCCCATCGCCCTCGTGGATCAGGACGACAGCCCCGTGAGCCGCAAGCTGGCGGCGGGCCTGGCCGGAGACACATACCTGGAGGTCCGTCCCGCCGCGCTGGATGAGGCCCGGACGGCCGTGCGGAAGGGCAAGGTCAGTGCCGCTGTGGTGCTGCCCCCGAAGTTCGGGGAGGCGGCCACGCGGGGATTCTTCCGGGACCAAGGACGTCCGGAAGTCACCCTGCTGCTGGATCCCTCGAAGGGCGCGGAGGCGGGGCTGGTTCGGGGGCTCCTGTCCCACCACGCGATGGAATCCGTGTCCGGCGAGGTCTTCGGCGGTTCCCAGGGCCTGAAGCTGCTGCAGGAGAACGCCGAGGCTGTGGAGAAGGATCCCACGGTGGCCCCGGAGCTCCGGCAGGCCCTCAAGAACATCTACCGGGATGTGGCCCAGCTCAACGAGCAGGGCGCCCTCACGGATGGGAAGGGCCAGCCCAGGGGCCTGAGCCTGCCCTATGCCCTGAAGGAGGAGACCGTCACCGCCCGCACCGACATCCGCTACAACGGCTACGCCCACAGCTTCGCGGGCATGGGGGTGCAGTTCATCCTCTTCATGGGCATCGAGGCCGGGGTGGGCCTGCTGCTGCTGCGCAAGGGCAGCCTCTGGCGGCGTCTGCGGGCCGCGCCCGTGGGGCGGCAGGTGTTCCTGGCCGCCCGCATGATCAGCGCCGCCCTTTCGGCCGCCCTGCTGCTGCTGGCCATCTTCCTGGTGGCCTGGCTGGGCTTCGGCGTGAAGGTGCTGGGCAGCTTCCCAGGCTTTCTCCTGGTGACTGCGGGCTTCGCCCTGTTCACGGGGGCCTTCGGCCTCCTGATCGCCTCCCTGGGCCGCACCCCCGAGACCACCCGGGGCCTCACCATCATGGTCACCCTCGTGATGCTCATGCTGGGCGGCGCCTGGGTGCCGGCCTTCATCTTTCCTGCCTGGCTCCAGAAGGCCTCCCTGGTGATGCCCACCCGGTGGGCCATCGATGGGCTGGATGCCATGACTTGGCGCGGCCAGGGTTTTGAGGCGGCCCTGCTGCCTGCGGGCATCCTCGCGGCCTTCGCCCTCGCGATGGGCCTGCTGGCCTGGGCGCGCTTTCCCTTCGACGAGGCATGAGCGCCCTGGTCTACCTCCACGGTTTCGCCTCGGGGCCCGACGGCCACAAGGGGCGGCACTGCCGGGCCTGGGCGGAGGCCCACGGTGTGGCCTTCCACGCTCCGGACCTGAACCTGCCGACCTTCGAAGGGCTGACCGTGACGGCTCAGGTGCGGGCCGTGGAGGCCCTGCTGGCGGGCCTTGCCACGCCGCCCGTGCTGGTGGGGTCCTCGCTGGGCGGCCTGGTGGCGGCGGCGGTGGCCTACCGGGGCGTGGCGCTTCGTCACCTGGTGCTGCTGGCTCCCGCCTTCGGCTTCGCTCGGCGCCGCCTGGAGGGGGAGCGCTGGGAGGGCTACCGCCATCACCGGCGCCTGAAGGTCTTCCACCACGCGGAGAACCGCTGGATGCGCCTGGGGCCGGACCTGCTGGAGGATCTGCCCGTTTGGCGGGACGACGAGGCCTGGATCGTGGACGGTTCCATGACCCTGATCCACGGGGTTCACGACGAGGCGGTGCCGGTGGCGGAAAGCCGGGCCTTCGCGGCGCGACAGCCCGACGCGGTGCTGCATGAAGTGAACGACGACCACGGGCTGCTGGCGCCCGAAACCCTGGCCCTGCTGGAGACGGTGCTGGCGGCGGCTACCAGGGAATGACGTAGGCCAGCACGGCCACCACGTGGCAGGCGCTGCCCGCCAGCACGAAGAGGTGCCAGACCGCGTGGTGGTAGGGCAGGCGCTTCCAGGCGTAGAAGATCACCCCGGCGCTGTAGCAGAGGCCGCCCCCGAAGAGCCACGCCAGCCCACCGAGCGGCAGGGCCCGCGCCAGGGGAACGATGGCGATCACCACCAGCCAGCCCATGGCCAGGTAGACCGCGGTGCTGAGGTGGCCGCCCCTTGGGCCCAGGAGGGACTTGGCCAGGATGCCCAGGACCGCCAGGCCCCAGATGACCCCGAAGATGCTCCAGCCCCAGGGCCCCCGCAGGGTGGCCAGGCAGAAGGGCGTGTAGGTGCCGGCGATGAGCACGAAGATGGCCGCGTGGTCCAGGAGGTGGAAGATCCGCTTCAGCCGTGGCCCCTGGAAGGCGTGGTAGAGCATCGACATGGCGTAGAGCACCACCAGGGAGGCTCCGAAGAGACTGGCTCCCACCACGTGCCGCGCCGTGCCGTTCAGGGCTGCGAAGGCCACCATCACGGTGAGGGCCGCGATGGCCAGCACCATGCCCAGGCCATGGGTGAGGCTGTTGGCCAACTCCTGCCGCCAGTGGGGTACGCCCGTGGGATTCTGGTGGGGCTCCATGCTTCATGCTACCCCGGAGGTTCCATGCGCCCGATGCTCCTTGCGCTGATGCTGGCCCTCAGCCTCGCCGCCGCCCCGGACCGGGGGATGGTGGTGGCCCAGGAGCGGCGGGCGGCGGAGGCCGGGGTCCAGGTGCTCCGGGAGGGCGGCACGGCGGTGGATGCTGCCGTGGCCACGGCCTTCGCCCTTGCCGTGACCCATCCCATCGCGGGCAACCTCGGGGGCGGCGGCTTCCTGCTGCACCGCCGGGCCGATGGACGGGCGGAGGTGATCGATTTCCGCGAGACGGCCCCGGCCTCGGCCCACCCCCGCATGTGGCTGAAGGAGGGGCGCTACGATGCGGCCCTCCACCACGACAGCCTCCATGCCGTGGGCATTCCGGGCACCGTGGCGGGCCTGCACCGGGCTTGGCGGCGGCACGGGCGCCTTTCCTGGGCCCGCCTGCTGGCTCCGGCCATCCGCCTGGCAGAGGAGGGATTTCCCGTGAGCCCCACCCTGGCGGAGTCCCTCGAGGCCTTCCTGCCGGATTTCCGGGCCCACGGGCCCACCCTGGCCCAGTTCTCGAAGGGCGGCGAAGCCCTCCAAGCCGGGGATCTGCTGCGCCAGCCGGACCTGGCCCGCACCCTGAGGCGTCTGGCTGCCAGGGGGCCCCGCGATTTCTACCGGGGCGAAACGGCCCGCCTGCTGCTGGCCCAGATGGCGTCGGAAGGCGGACGGATCACGGCCCGGGATCTGGCCGTTTATCGCCCCGTGATCCGCAAACCGTTGCGCGGCAGTTTCCGGGGCCACGAGGTGCTCACGGTGCCGCCCCCCAGCGGCGGGGGCATCGTGCTGCTGAGCCTGCTCAACCAGATGGAAGGGGATGATCTGGCGGCCCTGCCGGAACCGGAGCGCCTCCACGTGATGGCCGAAGCCATGCGCCGGGCCTTCGCGGATCGGGCCCGCTGGGTGGGCGATCCCGCCTTCAACCCCGCCCTGCCCGTGGCGCGCCTGATCTCCAAACCCTACGGAGCCGCCCTGCGCCAGAGCATCGATCCCGCCAAGGCTTCCGTATCGGACCCGGGCCGCATGACCTTCCTGCCGGAATCCGAGCAGACCACCCACCTCTCCGTGGTGGACCGTCGGGGCCACGCCGTGAGCCTCACCTACACCCTGGAGGACCACTACGGCGTGAAACGCGTGGTGCCGGGAGCGGGCTTCCTGCTGAACAACGAACTGGGGGACTTCAATGCGGGACCGGGGCTCACGGATGCCGACGGGCTGATCGGGACCGAACCGAACCTGGCCCAGCCGGGCAAGCGGCCCCTCAGCAGCATGTGCCCCGCGATCCTGTCGAAGGACGGGCGGGTGGCCCTGGTAGCGGGCAGCCCGGGCGGGCGCACCATTCCGAATACCGTGTTCCAGACGGTGCTGAACGTCGTGGTGATGGGTCTGGACGCCCAGTCAGCGGTGGATGCGCCGCGCATCCACCACGCCTGGCTGCCGGATCGTCTGGACCTGGAGGCCGACCGCTTCGCAGAGGGTTCCCGGAAGGCCCTGGAAGCCAAAGGCCACCGCCTGGGCGAGCGGGCCCGCACCGGGGTGGCCCAGGTGATCCGGCGCCGGGCCGATGGAGGGCTTGAAGGCGGCGCCGACACCCAGCGCTGGGCCGAAAGCGCTGCGGTTGGGGAATAGCTCAGTCGAGGCGGTCCAGGTCCAGGATGCCTTCGGGGGGATCCAGATCGAGGCGGCGGTGGGGCAGGTCCAGGGTCCACCAGGCCTTGATGTAGGGCACCTCCCGCTGGCCGCGGCGGCCCGGGCGGGTGTCCCGCAGCACCACCATGTCGTAGCCGCCGGGCGTTGGCTCCAGGCGCAGCACCTCGCCCACCTTCCGATCCGCCACGAAGACCTCGCAGCCGATCCAGTCGTGGCGGTAGCTTTCTCCCTCATTCAGCTGGGCCAGGGCCTCCGGCATCCAGAGGGCCCAGCCCTTCAGGGCCTCGGCGGCCGTGCGGTCGGGCACTTCCTCGAAGGCCACGCAAGGCCGGTCCTGGTGCCAGCGGAAGCTCCGCACCCTGGCGGGGCGCGCGGAGGCCGGGGCCGCATCGACATGGGAGAGGTCCAGCTCCGGCGGAGCCAGGACGAGCCCCGCCAGGCGTTCCAGGCGCTCGGGTTCGTCCGTCAGGGCATGCAGGAGGAACTCGCCCTTGAGGCCCTGAACCTTGGCGAGGTGGCCCAGGAGCAGCATCAGGCCTCCGCTCGGGGACGGCGTCCTTCCTCGAAGAGCTCCAGGTTCACCAGGAGATCCTCCTTGTCCCCGGCGGCCCGGCAGAGGGTGCGGAGGCTGCTGATCATGCGGCCGCTTCGGCCGATGATCCGGCCGTGGTCCTCTGGATGCGCATGGATGAGCACCTCGCGCTTGCGGCCTTCGCCGCTTACATCGACCTGCAGATCATCCGGGTGGTCCAGCACGGGGCCGAGCACATCGCGCAGGAAGGCTTCGAAGTTCATCGCAACTCCCACAGGGTCACGGGTTCCATCCTACAGGGGAAAAGCCGGGACAAGCCCGGCTTCCCGAAGAATCGACCCGCCTTAGAGGATGGCGTTCTTCTTGAAGAGGTCGAGGACGGTCTTGGAGGGCTGGGCGCCCTTCTGCAGCCACACCTTGGCCTTGTCGGCATCGATGCGCACCGTTTCGCCCTTGGCGGCGACGGGGTTCACGAAGCCAAGCACCTCGATGGCGCGGCCGGTGGGAATGCGGTCGTTCTCGGAGACGACGATGTGGTAGAAGGGCCGCTTCTTGGCGCCATTGCGAGCGAGACGGATGGAGAGCATTCGGAACTCCTAGAGCAAACCAGTGTAGTGCGGAAAGGGCCTGAATCCAAGCATGGATTTCCCTTCAGGGCCGGGAGGATCGGACTGCCTGGATGGCTTGGCGGGCCTGCTGGGCCAGGGGTGCGCTGGGATCCGTGGTGATGACGCGGTTCCAGGACTCAATGGCCTTGTCCGGCTGGTCCAGATCCTCGGCATAGACCACGCCCATGTTGAAGAGGCTCTGGAGGTGCTTCGGATCCAGCCGACTGGCCTTCTGGAAGTTCTCCAGGGCCTTCTGGAACTGGCGCAGCTCCTTGAACATCACGCCCTGGTCCGTGAGCACGTTGGGGTTGTCCGGCTGGAGGGCGAGGGCCTTGGCGTAGGCATCCACGGACTTCTGGTGCTGGTGGGTGTCGAAGTAGTCGTTGCCCAGCTGGATCCAGGCTTCCACATCCTTCGGGTTGCGGGCTGTCTCCTGTTCCAGGGTCCGGATGCGCTCGGCCCGGGCGAGCTGGTCCCCCAGGTGGGCGTGGGCGGAGGGATCGGACTCCGGGGAGGCGGGGGCCGCGGCAACGATAGGGGCCTCGGGTTTCCGGGCCACCAGGTAGCCGGCCAGGAAGCCCAGGGCCAGGCCGGCCAGGGTTCCGATCAGGGCGGCAGGGCTCACGGCGGGCGGGGTTGCCGGGGGCGGGGGCACCGTGCGGCGGCTCAAAACGGCATCCCTCCGCCCATGCGGCCAGCCATGGCCTGCATGCGCTTCATGAAACGCGGATCGCCCATCTGGCTCATCATCTTCTTCATCTCCAGGTACTGCTTGAGGAGCTGATTGACTTCATGGACCGGGCGGCCGCTGCCCGCCGCGATGCGGCGTTTCCGCTTGGCGTCCAGGAGGTTGTGGTTGGCCCGTTCGGCGGGGGTCATGGAGAGCAGGATGGCCTCCAGATGCTTCACCCGCTTGTCCGTGACGACGGTTTCGAGCTGCTGCTTCATCTGGCCCATGCCCGGCAGCATGCCGATGAGCTTCTGCATGCTGCCCAGCTTCTGGACCTGCTGCATCTGGCCCAGCATGTCGTTGAGCGTGAACTGGTTCTTCACGAGGCGCTGGGCCATGGCCTCGGCCTCGCGCTCGTCGATCTTCTCCTTGGCCTGCTCGATGAGCGTGAGCACGTCGCCCATGCCCAGGATCCGCTGGGCCATGCGGTCGGGATGGAAGCGCTCGAAGTCGTCGAGCTTCTCGCCCGCACCCACGAAGCGGATGGGCTTGCCTGTGACCTCCCGGATGCTGAAGGCGGCGCCGCCGCGGGTGTCGCCATCGGCCTTGGTGAGCACCACGCCCGTGAGGTTCAGCCGGGCGTGGAACGCGGAGGCGGAGCGCACGGCATCCTGGCCCGTCATGGCATCGGCCACGAAGAGGATCTCCCGGGGCTCCGTGGCCGCCTGGATGCGGGCCAGCTCTTCCATGAGGGCGTCGTCCAGGTGCAGGCGGCCCGCGGTGTCGAGGATGACCACATCCCAGCCCTTGAGCTTCGCCTCCTCCACCGCGGCGCGGCAGATGGCGACGGGATCCTTCTCCTCGGTGCGGAAGCTGGGCACGCCTGCATCCTTGGCCACCACATGGAGTTGTTCAATGGCCGCCGGGCGGTACACATCGGCGGGCACCAGGAGGGGGTTGCGGCCCTGCTTCTTGAGGAACTTGGCCAGCTTGCCGCTGGTGGTGGTCTTGCCGCTGCCCTGGAGGCCCGCCAGCATCACCACGGTGGGAGGCTTGGGGCCGAAGTCCAGGGGCTGCTCCGGCGCCGCGCCGCCCATGATTTCCGTGAGCTCGCGGTAGACGATGTCGATGAACTGCTGGGCCGGGTTGAGGCCCTGGAGCACGGTGGTGCCCTTGCCGTCGGGGCCTTCCGCAAGGGCCTTCTCCTTGACCCGCTGCAGGAAGGAACGGGCCACCTGCACATGCACATCCGCCTCCAGGAGGGCCATGCGGACCTCCCGGAGCACGGTTTCGATGTTCTTTTCCGTCAGCCGGGCCTCGCCCTTGAGGGCGCGCATGGCCTTGCTGAGTTTCTCGGTCAGGGATTCGAACATGGGACTCCGGGCCCCGTCCGGGGCGAATCCCCCATTCTACCGGTCGATTCCCTCGGGGCGAACGAAGGCGGCTGGAGGTCATCCAAGCCCCTGAGGTGATCATGGCCAACCGGCTGCAGCACGCCACCAGCCCCTACCTGCTCCAGCACGCCCACAACCCCGTGGACTGGCATCCCTGGGAGGCCGAAGCCCTGGCCCGGGCCCGGGCCGAGGACAAGCCCATCTTCCTTTCCATCGGCTACAGCGCCTGCCACTGGTGCCATGTGATGGAGCGGGAATCCTTCGAGGACCCCGCCACCGCCAGGCAGCTGAACCGATCCTTCGTGTGCATCAAGGTGGATCGGGAGGAGCGCCCGGATCTCGACGAGGTCTACATGGAGGCGGTGCAGGCCCTCGCGGGCCGGGGCGGCTGGCCCATGAGCGTGTGGCTGACGCCGGACCTGGAGCCCTTCTTTGGCGGCACCTACTTCCCGCCGACACCCCGCTACGGCATGCCCAGCTTTGGGCAGCTCCTGGATCGCATCGCGGAGCTGTGGCGGGAGCGCCGGGCGGACCTGGCGAAGGATGCCCGGACCCTGGCGGCCTCCCTGGCTCGGCAGGCGGAGGTGCGTCCCGGGGTGGGCCTGCCGGGCACGGAGGTGTTCGAGGACGCTCTGCGCCAGCTCCGGGCCACCTTCGATGCCCGCTGGGGCGGTTTCGGTCCTGCACCCAAGTTTCCGGCCCACCTGGCCACGGGACTCCTGCTGCGCCGGGGCGTTCCGGAAGACCGGGTGCGGGTGCGGCGCACCCTGGATGCCATGCACGAAGGCGGGATGTTCGATCACCTGGGCGGCGGATTCGCCCGCTACAGCGTGGATGAGCGGTGGCTCGTGCCCCACTTCGAGAAGATGCTCTACGACAACGCCCTGCTGGCCTGCGCCTACCTGGAGGGCTTCCAGGCCTTCGGCGATGACCGCGATGCCCAGGTGGCGCGGGAAACCCTGGACTACCTGCTGCGGGACCTGAGGGATGACCAGGGCGGCTTCCACAGCGCCGAAGATGCGGACAGCGAAGGCGAGGAGGGCCGGTTCTATGTCTTCACCCCCGACGAGGTGAAGGCGGTCCTCGGCGCGGAGGACGGCACCCTGTTCTGCGAAGCCTTCGGCATCACGCAGGCGGGCTGCTTCGAGCACGGCACCAGCGTGCTGCACCGCTTCGCTGCGCCCGGCGATCTGGCGCAGCGCCACGGCCTGGAGTCTGAAGCCTTGGAGGCCCGTCTGGATGCCCTGCGGGCGAGGCTCCGGGTCCACCGGGACCGCCGTGTGCGGCCCGCCAAGGACGACAAGGTACTCACGGCCTGGAACGGTCTGGCCCTGTCGGCTTTCGCGCGGGCCGCCCGGGTGCTGGAGGAGCCCCGCTACCGGGAGGCCGCCGTGGCCTGCGCCGCCTTCCTGCGCCGGGAACTCTGCCCCGAGGGCCCCCTGCTGCGCACCTGGCGGAAGGGCCAGGCCCACACCCCGGCCTTCCTGGAGGATTATGGCGCCCTGATCCTGGGCCTCGTGGATCTGTACGAAGCCACCTTTGACGACGCCTGGCTGGACTGGGCGGAGGATCTGGCGGCCCGGATGCGGGCCGCCTTCGAGGATGGGGCCGAAGGTGGCTTCTTCGCCGCGTCGGAGGGGCCGGATCTGATCTTCCGCACCAAGCCCGGTTGGGATGGCGCGCTGCCCTCCGCCAACACCCTGGCCGCCCTGGCCCTGCTGCGCCTGGGGCGGCATCGTCGGCGGGAGGCGATGATCCAGGCCACCGAGCGCACCCTGGTTTGCTTCGCGGACCGCCTTCGAAAGGCCCCGCGGGGTGGCCTGGGAATGCTGGCAGTGCTGGACGAGCTCTTGCGGCCGGAGGTGGAGGCCACCTTGGATGGGCCTCTGGAGGATCCCCGCAGCGCGGCCCTGCAGACCGAACTGAGCAGATCCTTCACCCCGGGGCTGACCCTGCGCCCGGGCGATCCATCGGCCTCCAGGCCCGCGGTGCGCCTCTGCACCGGCGCCCGATGCCTACCGCCTCTGGAGACGCCTGAGGCCCTGCGGGCGGCTCTGGCGGCGGGCTGATTTTTCCCTCTTGAGGCCCCCGGGCCCCCGCCTACCTTGGCGGTGGGTCTTAAGCGTTCCGCTCTGATCCACCTGAATGGGGCCATACACCTACGAGCCCCTCCGCCGCGGGAACTTTCCGGAATCCCCGCGAGCGAGACACCCAAGCGGGCGCCCTCGTGGCGCCCCTTGGTGCTTCCATCTCATGGGTTTGGCCTGCGTCGGCGTGGAGGGTTTCCCGGCGTGGGGGGGAGGGCCCGGACCTCGCGTGAGAGGCCACCCGCGGACCTCCCCGGTGCGTACCGGGCTCAGACCTTCCTGATTCGGAAGGGCGGGGGCTCGTAGCCTTCCGGGAGGTACTGGGCGGGAAGGGTGGTCGGGCTCCCATCCCGGGCGGCGCGGTAGTGGGGGCTCATGATCTCCACGCCGGCTTCGTTGAAGCGCTCCTGGATGTTGGCATGGAGGTCGGAGTAGATGCGGGCCTGTTCCGAAGGGCGGTCGGTGTAGCCGTTGATCTGGTAGGACACATAGAAGTCGTCGAGGCTGGTCTGGAGCACGAAGGGCTTGGGATCCTTCAGCAGACCCTCCGTGGCCTCGGCGGCGGCCAGCAGCAGGCTGTGGACGGTCCGCCAGGGGGCGTCGTAGCCGATCGTCACGGTGGAGTGGAGGATCAGGCCGCGGCTCTTCGCGTTGGCGCTGAAGTTCTGGACCTGCGCGCCCAGCAGGGTCGCATTGGGGATGGTGACATCCACCAATTTGGGCGTCCTCACCCGGGTCACCAGGAGGGATTTCTCCACCACATCGCCCACGGTTTCTCCCACGGCAATGCGGTCGCCCACCTGGAAGGGGCGCATGTAGGTGATGAGGATGCCGGCCACGGCGTTGCTGACGGCTCCCGATGAGCCCAGGCTGAACACCAGCCCGAAGAAGAGGGATACGCCCTTGAAGGCTTCGGAGCCCGAGCCCGGCAGGTAGGGAAAGGCCATCACGAGGGCGAAGCCGAAGACGAAAAAGCGGGACAGGCGGTAGGTGGGTTCCGCCCACTCCGGGTGGAAGCTCGGCAGCACCAGCGTGCCCGATTCGATGCCCTTGAAGATCAGGTGCACGAGTTTCAGGAGGTAGCGGGTGCCCAGGGCGATGAGGAGCAGGAAGAAGAGGTTGGGCAGGTAGTCGAGGATCGCCCGCCCCACTGTTCCCAGCGGACCGAGCACGAGGCGGAAGAGGCGCTCCGCCAAGCCCCGGGTGGCGGGGAAGAAGCTGAAGATGATGGAGAGGTAGACGTAACCCAGGGTCAGCACCAGGGCCCACTTGAGGAGTCCCAGGAGGCGCAGCGAGGCTTGGCGCACCCGCAGGGCCGGAATCAGTTCGAGCTGCTGGAGCCGAAGGGTGGGGAACTTCCCCTCGGGGATGGCATCCAGGCGGGCCCGGAGTCTCTGGAAGCCCAGGCGCACCCCTCGGAAGACCAGGTAGCCTCCAGCAGTCACCAGAAGGGTCCACAGGACCGACAAGGCCAGATGCTTGAGGCGGGTCTTCCAGGTTTGGGCCTGGAGCGCCGGTTGGATCTGCTCCAGGCGCTGCTGGGCCAGGGCCTCCCGCGTGAGGCCCTCGGCCTTCGCATCTGCCTCCGTGATGGTCATCAGCACCGTATCGCCGCACAGCAGGTCGACGCTGGTCTCCTGGGGGGCGAGCTGGAGCGGAGGCAGGGCCTGGAAAGGATCCGAGGCGACTCGCTCCAGGCGTTCGGTGATGGCGCGGGCGCGGTCCTGGGGGGTGTAGGCCGCCAGACGGGCCTTGAGGGCAAAAAGCGTCTGGCCCCGGAACACCACGGGGGCCTCGGCGGGCGGCGCCGGGGGTGTTTGAGCCTCCAGGGGCAGGATCACGCAGAAGAGGACCAGCAGCAGGGCTTTCATGGCGCACTCCGGGAAGGGGCTGAAAGGGTGGCTGGGGCGAGCCTATCAGACGCGCTGCTCGAGGGGCCCTCGGCGGCCGGGTTGTTCCCTTCCTTTCGTCAGGCCCGCCGGGTGGCCAGCAGGTGGCCGATGGCCACGGCGGCGGCGTCGGCAGCGTCGGCGGGCAGGGCCTCCTTCAGGTTCAGCAGCATCATCACCATCTTTCCCACCTGGGTCTTGTCGGCCCAGCCGTAGCCGCTGACGGCCTTCTTCACCTGCATGGGGTTGTAGTCCCCCACGGGCAGGCCGTGGAGCCCCGCCGTGAGCAGGATGCCGCCGCGGATCTGGCCCAGCTTGAGGGCCGTGGCGGCGTTCTTCTCCACGAAGGGCGATTCCACGGCCATGAACTGGGGATGGTGGGCGGCGATCACCTCGCTGAGCCGGGTGTGGATGCCCAGGATGCGCTGGTCGAAGTCCGCGCCCCGGGGGTTGCGGATCACGCCCGCCTCCAGCAGCTCCATCCGGGAGCCGAAGCGCGACACCACCGCCCAGCCACAGGCCAGGGAACCCGGATCGACGCCGAGGCAGACGGAAGGGGCGGGCGCGAGGACCATGGGCCCATTGTGGCCCATTGACGAACCGTTCCGCCGGGAGGAGCCTGGGCCACTTCTCTGCGGAGTTGCCATGAGCCCGGATGCGTTTCCTTCCCAGGATCATCGCCCTGCCGCCTCCTTGAACCGTTGGCTGGGCTGGGCCGCCCTGGGGGCCGCACTCCTGCCGCTGGGCTATGTGCTGGGGTTGTCCCTGTCCGACGAGCTGGGAACGCCCCCGCCCCCCTGGGCCGTGGCCACGCTGATCGGGATTCCCGCGGCCCCGCTGCTCGGTCTGGCGGCCTGGATCACGGGCCGGGGCGAGGCCCCGGCGGGTCGGCGGCTCGGCTGCCTCGGCCTCGGGCTCTGGCTGCCGGTGGTGATCCTCGTCTCCGTCTTCCTGGTGGCCGGGGGCGCTTCCCGGAACCACGCCCGGTCCAAGGCTTCGTCCTGGCAGATCGAGGCCTGCCTGGAGGCGCTGGCGGAAGCCGGAGGGAAGGTTTCCGCCGAGAACCTGGGCCAGCGGCTGGCGGCATGGTCAGCGCGGGAACACAACCTCTGGTTCCGGAGCCAACCGCCCCTGTGCCCCGACGGGCTGCAGGTGGTGTCCGGCGATCCGGAGGCGGAGGCCCGGGACCGGGCCCGGCGACTGGGCATCCTGGTGGTGGTGTACCGGCCGCCCCAGGGATCGGAACCAGGCGTGGTGGCGGGGGCGATCCGCGTGAAGCCCGCTCCGGGGATGAAGGAGGTGCGGGTGCAGGTGCGGCGCCTGGAGCCGAAGACCCCCTGATCCTCGCCTACCATGGAGCTTTTCGGGGGTTCCATGCTCCGCCTGCTCCGTGGCGTCCTGGCCGCGCTCCTCCTGGGGGCGCCGGTGCTGGAGGCCTGCACCAACATCCTCGTCACCAAGGGCGCCACGCGTCACGGGGCCACGCTGCTGACCTACTCAGACGACAGCCACCACCGCTACGGGGAGCTGTTCTTCCGGCCGCGGATGAAGCACGCGCCCGGCGCCCTGCGCGAGGTCATCGACTGGGGCAGCGGGGCCTTCCGGGGCCGCATTCCCGAGCCACTGGAGACGTACCGGCGCGTGGGCAACCTGAACGAGTTCCAGGTGGCCATCGGCGAGACCACCTTCGGGGGGCGTCCCGAGCTGGCGGGCTCCGGGATGCTGGACTACGGCAGCCTCATCTACATCGCACTGGAACGGGCCAAGACCGCCCGGGAGGCCATCCAGGTGATCACCTCCCTGGTGGCGGAGTTCGGATACGGCAGCGATGGCGAGAGCCTTTCCATCTGTGATCCCAACGAGGCCTGGATCCTCGAAATCATGGGCAAGGGCAAGGCGGACAAAGGCGCCGTGTGGGTGGCGGTGCGCCTGCCGGACGGCACGATGAGCGCCCACGCCAACCAGGCCCGCATCCGCCAGTTCCCCCTGAACGACCCGGCCAACGCCCTCTACAGCCCGGACGTGATCCGCTTCGCCCGGGAGAAGGGCTACTTCAAAGGCGCCGACAAGGACTTCAGCTTCTGCCAGGCCTACGCGCCCTGGACCTTCTCCGCCCTCCGGGCCTGTGAGGCCCGAGTGTGGAGCGTGTTCCGCCGCGCCGCCCCCAGCCTGGACCTGCCCATCGACTTCGTGAAGGGCGATCCCGCGGCCACGCCGCTGCCCGTGTGGATCAAGCCGGACCGCAAGCTGGAGGTGGCCGACCTCATGGCCCTCATGCGGGACCACTACGAAGGCACCCCCTTCGACATGACGAAGGATGTGGGCGCCGGGCCCTTCGCGCTGCCCTACCGCTGGCGGCCCATGGGCTTCGAGGTGGATGGCAAGCGCTACATCCACGAGCGGGCCATCTCCACCCAGCAGACCGCCTGGTCCTTCGTGGCGGAGCTGCGCGGTGGCCTGCCCAACGATCTGGGCGGCGTGCTGTGGTTCGGGATGGACGACACGGCCGCCACGGTCTACGTGCCGATGTACGCCGGGATGCTGGAGCCGCCGCCCTCCTGGCGGGAAGGGCAGGGCCGCTGGAGCGAGTTCAGCTGGGACAGCGCCTTCTGGGTGTTCAACTTCGTCACCAACTATGCCTACGGCCGTTGGTCCGACATGAGCCAGGACATCCGCAGGACCCAGGCGGAGCTGGAAGGCCGCTTCCTGGCGGACCAGGCGGATGTGGAGCGGCAGGCCCTGCTGCTGCACCGCCAGGATCCCCGCAGCGCCCAGGCCTTCCTCACGGCCTACAGCGTGCGCTGCGCCGAGGAGACCGTGGTCCGGTGGCGGAAACTGGGCGAGTTCCTGGTGTGGAAGTACCTGGATGGCAACGTGCGGGACAGCCAGGGCAAGGTGACCCACCGGCCGTACCCCGAGGCCTGGAACCGCCGCATCGTGCAGGACCACGGCGCGGTGGTTGAGGTGCCCGCCGGGGCGAAGCCCTGATGGATCCGGTGCTCACCGCGCGCTACCGGGCCCTGGCCCTGGCCGCCCTGGCGCGGCCGGGGTGCCCCTTCCAGGAACTGCCCGCCAACCTGGCCGTGGTGGATGTTCCCCGCCAGCGCATGGGCCTGCTGCGGGAGGGGCGCCTCGTCTTCGAGGCGCCCGTCTCCACGGCCCTCAACGGCATCGGCGGCATCGAGAACTCGTATCGGACGCCCCCCGGCTGGCACCGCATCGCCCGCAAGGTCGGCGAAGGCGCCGAGCCCGGCACCGTGTTCCGCAGTCAGATGCCCACGGGCGAGGTGTGGCGGGGCGAGATCCGGGAGGATGACCTCATCACCACCCGCATCCTCACCCTGGAAGGGCTGGAGCCCGGCGTGAACCAGGGGCCGGGCTGCGACAGCCTGATGCGCTGGATCTACGTGCACGGCACCAACCACGAGGACCGCCTGGGCGCGCCGGTTTCCCACGGCTGCCTGCGGCTGGGGAACGAGGCGGTGGTGCGCCTCTTCGAGGCCATGGCGGAGGGTGACGCCCTGGTGGTGGTCCCTGACGATCTGGCGGATGGCCTCGGTCTGGGCCGCCTGCACTTTGCCGGGGTTGCGGGCAGCGGCATGAGCGCCCTGGCCCAGTTCGTGGCGATGAAGGGCGGGCGGGCCAGCGGCAGCGACCGCAGCTTCGATCGGGGCGAGCGGCCCGAAGCTCGGCACCTCCTGGAAGGCCTGGGCATCGGCCTCCACCCGCAGGATGGCTCGGGCCTCGCGGGGGACTGCGCGGCCCTGGTGGTTTCCACGGCGGTGGAGGACACGGTGCCCGATGTGGCCGAAGCGCGGCGGCGCGGGGTTCCGGTGCTCCACCGCTCGGAGCTGCTGGCCCACCTTGTGGCGGCTCACCGCACCGTGGCCGTGACGGGCACCAGCGGCAAGTCCACCACCACGGCCCTGGTCTTCGAGCTGCTGCGGGGCGCGGGCCGTCAGCCTTCCGTGCTCACGGGGGGCGACCTGCGGGCCCTCCAGGCCGAGGGCCACTGGGGCAACGCCTGGGCCGACCGGAGCGATCTCCTGGTCATCGAGGCGGACGAGAGCGACGGCAGCCTGGTGCGCTACCACCCGGCCGTGGGCGTGGTGCTCAACCTTCAGCGGGACCACCAGGAACCGGCGGTGGTGCTGGATTTCTTCCGCACCTTCCGCGCCCAGTGCCGGGAGGCCCTGGTGCTGGGGGACGACCCGGCCCTGGAGCCCCTGCGGCCGGGCCTGAGCCTGCGGGCCGAGGCCCTGGAACTGGGGCCCGAGGGCTCGCGCTTCGTGGTGGAAGGCCAAGCCTTCACCCTGCCGGTCCCCGGCGCCCACAACGTGGCCAACGCCCTGGCGGCCCTGGGTGCCTGCCGGGCCCTGGGGGTACCCCTGGCGGAGCTGGCGGCGCCCCTGGCGGCCTTCCAGGGGGTGGCCCGCCGCTTCCAGGTGCTGGGCTCTCCCCGGGGCGTGACGGTGGTGGACGATTTCGCCCACAACCCCGCCAAGGTGCAGGCCGCCCTGCGCACCGCGAAGCTGCGCTCAGGCCGGTTGCTGGCCGTCTTCCAGCCCCACGGCTTCGGCCCGCTGAAATTCATGCGGGAGGAGCTGGTGGCGGTGCTGGCGGAGGAAGCGCGGCCCCAGGACCGCTTCTGGATGCTGCCCGTGTTCTACGCCGGTGGCACTGCCCGCCGCGACATCGCTTCCGAGGATGTGGTGGCGGATCTCGTGGCCCGGGGCGTTTCGGCCGAGGACGCCCCGGACCGCGAAACCCTCTGCGGAAGCCTGGCGTCCGAAGCCCAGGAAGGCGATCTGATTCTGCTGATGGGTGCCCGGGATCCGAGCCTGGCGGCGCTGGCGGAACGGGTGCTGGCCAGGGTTAACAACACTTAACACCTTGGAGGAAGGCCCCTGCGTCAGGATGGGAACCCATCCCCGGCGAACCTTCGGCCCTGGGCCTCTGGCTCCCCGGCATTTCTCTTGATCCGCCCGCTGTGCGGGCCACTCGGGGTCTGCCATGAAACCGATCCTGTTCCAACGTTTCCTGCCCGTCGGCTGCCTGACGGTCCTGCTGGCCCTGGGCACCCTGGGCTGCGCGCCCGAGGCCTCCTCCACGGCCGATGGCGGCCAGCAGCCGGGTACCCAGGACCCCTCGCCCTACGATCTGCGCGGGCTCACCATCGATCCGGGGCCCAACGAACCCAGCATCTATCCGGAGCCCACCCGGGAAGAGCGCATCCACCTGGAACGCGCGGTGGCCAGCGCCACCCTGCCTGAGAACCCCCGCATGATCGCTGAGTGGGAACCCGTCCAGGGCGCCCTGATCCGCTATCCCCTGGGTATTTCCGTGGATGCGGTGAAGACCATCGCCTCGGAACTGCCGGTGTACGTGCTGTGCAGCTCCTCCAGCCAGAGCTCGGCCAGCAGCGCCTTCCGCAACGGCGGCGTGAACATGGCCAACATCACCTTCATCACCGCCGCCACGGACACCTACTGGACCCGCGACTACGCAGCCTGGTGGGTGGAGTGCGGGCCTGCGGGCAACCGCACGGTGGCCCCGGTGGATGTGATCTATCGGGCCAACGGCGTGCGTCCCAACGACGATCGGGTTCCTGCGGTGCTGGCAAGCCATTTCAACCTGCCCACCTACTACCCGCTCAGCTACGTCTGCCAGGGCGGCAATGTCATGACGGATGCCCTCAAGGCCGGGGCTTCCACGGATCGCATCCTCGACGAAACGCCGAGCCAGACCCTGGGCCAGATGCAGCAGAAGGCCAAGGCCACCTGCGGGCTCGATCCCTACCATGTGATGGAGGATCCGGCCTATCCCGAGGACTACATCAAGCACATCGACTGCTGGGCCAAGTTCATCCCGGGCAACAAGGTGCTGGTGAAGCGGGTGCCTTCCAGCAGCTCCTTCTACCAGCGGTTCGAAGCGGCGGCCTCGGCCTGGTCCAGCCGCACGAACGCGGCGGGCCAGCGCTACACCGTGATCCGCATCGATGGCAACGACAGTTCGCCCTACGTGAACCACGTGATCCTCAATGACCGCGTGCTGGTGCCCCTGGTGGGCAACACGACCCTTGACAGCAAGGCGATCTCCCAGATCCAGGCGGCCTACGGCTCCAGCTACCGCGTCGTCGGCGTGAAAGCCGCCTCGGGTCTCCCCTGGCTGGGCACGGATTCGATCCACTGCCGCGTGAACGCCATCCCTGTGCTCAAGAGCCAGGGCGGCGGGGATGAGCCTCCCGCGCCCGCCGGGAACCTGGCCCTCAACAAGCCCGCGACAGCCTCCGGCACCTATTCCACTTCCTACCCCGCCTCCGCGGCGGTGGATGGCAGCACGTCCACCCGCTGGGTTTCCCCCTACCTTTCCTACAGCAACCGCACCCAGTGGCTGGCCGTGGATCTGGGCAGCGCCCAGGCCGTCAAACGCGTGAAGCTGGTGTGGAGCTCCACCAACTATCCCCGGGCCTGGTCCCTGCAATACCAGTCCGGCGCCACCTGGTACACCGCCTACAGCACCACCAGCGGCAGCGGCGGGATCCAGGAGTTCACCTTCCCCGTGGCCACCGCCCGGGATTGGCGTATCCTGGCCACCAGCAACGCCAGCAGCTACTACACCCTTTACGAACTCGAGCTCTTCAAGGACTGACGCCCCTTCATGTTCTTCAACCCCCCGCCGCCCCCTCCGACACCTCCCCGCATGCCCGTCATTCTGGGCTTCGTGTCGGATCGGGCGGCGGTGTCGGCCGGGGAGCCGGTGGAACTGATCTGGTCCGTGGAGGGGGTCGAAACCGTGCGCCTGGAACCCCTGGGCCAGGAGGTCCCGGCCCGCGGGCGCCTCAAGGTCCGCCCCACGGTCAGCACCACCTACTGGTTGACGGCCACCTCCCAGGTCGGGGGGGAGACCCGCCCCCTGAAGATCGACGTGCACCCCGCCAAGGCCCCGATGAAGCCGGGACCGGTTTCGGCCGTGAAGCCTGAGAACCCTGCGGAAGGCGGCGCCTGGATCCAGTTCGCCTCCTTCCAGGAGCGCCCCCGGGCCGAAGCCTGGGCGCAGGCCCTGGCCGAGCAGATCGGCCAGGAGCCTGTTGTCCGGGAAGGAACCCTCCCCAATGGGCAGGTGATGATGAGGGTTCGTCTGGGCCCCTACCCCGGGGTGCCCGAGGCCCTCCGAACCCTCCGCAGTCTGACGCCCAAGCTCAGGGGCCTGGCGACCAAGCCTTTCGTGACGATCCGCTAGCTTCGCTTGCGGCCGCTGCCCCGCACGCTGCCCTTGGGGGGCTTGGCCTTGGGACGGCCACTTCGGCCCGGAGCCTCCCGGGCAGCCCGGGGCGGGCGCCCCTTGGGGGGATGGTCTTCGCGTCCGGTGCGCGGCCCTCGGCCTTCGGGGCGGCCCTTGCGTTTTTCGTCCACGAAGTCCGCTTCCCGAACGGTGGCGGGGCCCGCCAGGGTGGGGACGAAGGTCATGCGCTTGCCCTTGGCGTCGCTGGCCTGGGCCTCCAGAACCCAGGCGCTCACACGGCGCAGATCCTCGTCCACGCCGGTGATCTCCACCTTCACGGGATCGCCGATCTGCAGCACCACCTGGCCGCCCAGGCCCGTGGCTCGGGTGCGGTGCTCGTCCACCTCGAAGGCGCCGCCCAGGGCGCCCAGCGGCACACCCACCTCCACGAAAGGCTTCTCCAGCTTCACGAAGGCCACCCGCGGGGAGAGTCCGGCGATGCGCCCATCGAACTTCTGGCCGATCTTGGGCTTCATGAGAAGCACCGCCTTCCAGCGGTCGTTCTCGCGCTCGGCCTCCGTGGCCCGCTGTTCCGCATCGCTGGCCTGCTTGGCCAGGATCGCCAGGTGGCCGTGGAGGCCTTCGGGCAGCCGCTCGCCCCGCAGCACCTGGCGCAGGAGGCGGTGGACGATGAGGTCCGGGTAGCGCCGGATGGGACTGGTGAAGTGCAGGTAGTCATCCAGGGCCAGGCCCGAGTGGCCGATGTTGTCGGCGCTGTACTCCGCCCGCTTGAGGCTGCGGAGCAGCATGGTGTTCAGCAGCACTTCCAGTGGACCCCCGCGCACCTTGTCCAGCAGGGCGTTCAGCACCTCCGGGGTGGGCGCATCGTGGGGGCGCAGGAAACCCAGGTTCAGGGCCAGGCCCTTGAAGACCTCCAGCTTCAGCGGGTCGGGCTGGTCGTGGATGCGGTAGATCGTCGGCAGTTTGCGGCGGCTGAAGAACGTGGCCACCGCTTCGTTGGCCAGCAGCATGAAGGCTTCGATCATGCGGTGGGCATCGTGGTGGGCGTAGGGCCGGGCATCCACGGGGAAGCCCTGATCGTCGAAGAGGAATTCCGTTTCTTCGGTATCCAGGGCCAGGGCGCCCCGCTCCCGGCGCTGCTCTGTGAGGCGCCGGGAAAGCACCAGGGCCTCGTCCAGCACCTGGCAAAGGTCCTCGCCAATTTCCGCCCGGCTGCGCTTGTCCAGGTCCATGCAGGCGGTCTTCACCTGGTCGTAGGTGAGCCGTTTGCGGCTGCGGATGACGCTTTCGCTGAAGCGGGTCTCCGCCACCTCCAGATCCGGGGTGAGGGTGATCCAGGCAGTGAGGGTGAGGCGGTCCACGCCTTCCTTCAGGCTGCACAGCTCCGAGGAGAGGCGATCCGGCAGCATGGGGATGCATTCATCCGGGAAATAGACGGAGGTGCCCCGCAGGCGGGCCTCCGCATCCAGCGGTCCCCCTTCGGGAACGTAGTGGCTCACATCGGCGATATGGACCCCCAGCAGCCAGCCGCCGCCTTCTTCCTGGGGCAGCACTTCCAGGCTGATGGCGTCGTCGAAATCCTTGGCGGTGGCCGGGTCGACGGTGCAGGTGAGCAGGTCCCGGAGATCCTCGCGGCCCGCCAGCCAGGCCTCGGAGATCACCGTGGGGTAGGGGGCCAGTTCCTGCATCACTGCGTCGGGGAAATCCGTGCGCAGGTTGAAGAGGGCTGCCGTGAGCTTGTTCTCGATCTTCAGATCGCTGGGGCGGCCCAGGCGGGCCACCACGCGGCCCTTGAGCTGGTCCTTCGTGGGTTGGGGGTCTAGCAGCACGCTCACGAAATCGCCATCGGCGGCGAGATCCGTGGGCGGCACGGAGACGATCTGCTGGATGCGGGGCTCCACGGGAACTGCGCGCCAGCCCCAGGCCTGCTGCTGGAGATGGCAGGGGATGGGGTCCGGCGTGCGGGCCAGGATCTGCACCACGCGGCCTCGCAGGCGGCCGTCCCAGGTTTCGCCGGAGACTTCGGCTTTCACCCGGTCGCCGTGGATGGCGCCGGAAGCATCCCGCCAGTCCACCAGGAGATCCAGCCCCTGGCTCTTCACGGCGCCCAGGGGCCGCAGGAAGCCTCCGGTTCCCTCGGGGTGGCCCAGGAAGGTGGCCTCGAAGGTTTCGAAGGGGCGGGCGGCGCGGGGATCCCCGGAGCGATTCGGGCCGGAGCGATGTGGGCCGGGGCGATTCGCGCCCTGGGGTGGGCGCTGGGGGCCTCCCTGCTTCCGGGCCCGGTCCGGGCGCGGGGTGGAGGATCGCGGGGAAGGTCGGCGGGCCATGACCTGAGGCTAGCGCGGATCGAGCCGGGAAGGGTGATTCAGGGCGCTTGGGGATCCTGGTAGCCTGCCTCGGCATCCTTCGATGCAATCCGATCCCTGTTTTCCTGGAGGTCCCATGGACTTGGCCCAGAGCCGCACCGCCCAGAACCTGCTGAAGGCCTTCGCTGGCGAGAGCCAGGCGCGGAACCGCTACACCTACGCCGCCGCCATCGCCCGTCAGGAGGGCTTCGAGCATATCGCCTCCGTGTTCGAGGAAACGGCCCGCAACGAACAGGAACACGCTCGCCTGTTCTACGCCCACCTGGCGCCCCTGGCGCCTTCGGCCCTAGAGATCACCGCGGGCTACCCCATCGTGGCCGGGGGCACCCTGGCCCAGCTCAAAGCTGCCGTGGAGGGCGAAAACGAAGAATGGGCGGCTCTCTACCCCGAATTCGCCCGCATCGCCCGGGAGGAAGGCTTCCCCAAGGTGGCCATCACCTTCGAACTGGTGGCCAAGGTGGAGAAGGAGCACGAGGAACGCTACGCCCGGCTCATGAAGCGGGTGGAGGACGGCAGCGTGTTCAAGCGCGAAGCCAAGATCCTGTGGCGCTGCATGGAGTGCGGCCACATCCACGAAGGCCCCGCCGCTCCTGGCGCCTGCCCCGTCTGCGCCAAGGGCAAGGCCTGGTTCGAGCCCGTGGCTGAGAGCTTCTGAGGATTCACCACGGAGACACCGAGAGCACGGAGTCAAGCCTTTGGGCTTTTCTCGGTGCTCTCCGTGTCTTTGGGGTGCAGGCGGTTTGTTACGAGCGCTGCACCAGAAGCCCCTTGGCAATCCATGCGTGGAAGCGGCCCAGGGCAAGCGCGAGATGGAGGCTGGCCACCAGTCCCACCAGCCCCAGGGCCATGAGGCCCACCAGCAGCCAGAGGGGCGGCAGGCCCTCGAAGCCTCCCCAGTAGACGGTGCCTTCCAGTTCCCGGGCCGCAGCGGCCAGGGCGGGGGCCAGGGTCAGGGCCAGGGCCGTGGCCAGGGTGCCCGTGAGGATCACCAGGTAGAGCAGACCCAAAGGGAACTGGAGCAGCAGGTAGAGCAGGGCCATCCAGGTGCCGGGATCGCTGAAGAGGCCGCCCAGGCGCTGCATCAGGGTGCGGCCGGGGGGCAACAGGGAAGGGCGCCGGGGCATGCGTTCCCCCAGAAGCACTTCCACCAGCCGCCCTTCGGCCATGCCCAGGGCCCGCACGGAGCCCAGCACCAGCACCAGGAGGGGCAGGCCCACCACCAGGATGAGAAGGCCCAGGGACACAGAGAGGCCCACCGTGATCCAGATGCCGTAGAAGAGGCCCGTGAGCAGGGTCAGCAGCAGGTAGAGCAGGCTGGTGTAGGCCCGGGGCTCGGCCAGCACGCCCAGGAAGCTGGGCCAGACCCAGGGGGTTTCAGGGGCCTCGGGGGCTTCGGCAGGCACCCGCAGGGCGGCGGAGACGATCCGGTCCCGATCTGCAAGCTGGGCCGCGAGGGCTGCAGGCTTACCCACTTCCGCCACAGTTCGTTCCCAGGCCGCCTCGGGGGCCAGTTCCGGGGCCTCCCAGGCCAGGCGGGCCTGCTGCTCCTCCAGGCGGCGTTTGGCCTCCCAGAGGGCGTCTTGCACCAGGGCAGGATCGGCCTCGGCCAGTTCCCGACGCAGGGCGCTCAGGTATCGGTCGAGGGGCGTGGCCATGGAACCTCCGGAGGAACGGCTCAGGATAGGTTCCGGCAGGCGGCCCGCAGGGGCCGGATCGGTGAACGGTGGCTCCCCGCCGGTGGCCGCCGGGATAGCATGGGCCCATGGATCTCGTGCTGCTGCGCCTCTCCGCCCTCGGGGACATCCTCCGAGTGCTCCCTGCCTGGGCCCGCCTTCGAGAGGGCTTTCCCGACGCGCGCCTGCGGGCCGTGGTGGAGGACCGCCACGCCTTCCTGCTGGAGCCCTTCCCCTGGTTGGAGCCCGTGGTGGTGCGGCGGCGGAAGCTCTCCAGCCCCCTCACGGCGATGGGCGAGCTGCGCCGCGTGGCGCGCGAGGTGGCGGGGGCCGAGGCCTCCCTGGATTTCCACGGGATCCTGAAATCGGCCCTGATCCCGCGGCTGGCGGGCATTGCGGAACGCTGGGGTGACGGGGTGACGAAGGAGGGCGCCGGTCTGCTCCAGACCCAGCCTCTGCCTTTCCGGCGTCAGAGCCGCTACGACCAGGCCTTGGGGCTGGCGGAAGCCTTCGGAACCCGCCACGGGGTGCCGGGCCTGGGGCGTT